>JAGRIO010000405.1 GCA_020443225.1 Pseudomonadales bacterium | reverse complement strand
TCAGGATGATGTGATCTATGCCCCGACGGCAGCCATGATTTATCAACTGAGAGAGGTAGCCTTTCTCGGTCAGGCTACCCGGGTGGCCCACTTTGATCAGCCACTGTTCGCCTGGAAATGAGTTTGCCTGGCAATGACATTGCAGGGAAATGACATTGCGGGTAAATGAATTTGCATAAAATGAGCCTGCGCCGCAGTGAATCCGGCAAACTTGGTCAGGCAGTCCTGACAACCAGAGGAACGCTTATCTGCCTTTGAACTATACTGAAACGTCTCCAGATTTGTGATTACACCTGCTTGAAAGATTATCTTCTGAATCTGTGGAACGGTGGTCTCGATCCGTCCAGCGCCGATCCATCACAGCTAAGGCAACGCCGGACAATTTCCAGCGCATGCATGCTGATGATTCCGATTGCTGTCGTCCTGATTCTGGTGGAGACCCTGATTTTCCATCAGCCACTGTCTCAGAATCTTTTAATCGGGACAGGTATTGTGCTGGGGATGGCCGGGCTCGATTTACAGGCACGCACCGGCCAACTCGCCTTTGCCGTCCATCCGTTTCTGTTTGCGCTGTGGGCCGCACCCACGGCCATCATCTTTGATCTGGGTCTCAATACAACCAACTGGGTCTGGCTGATCCCCGTGGGCCTGGTCGCTAATCTGCTGGAAGACCGGCTGGCTGGCATCCTCTGGACCTTTATGAGCATGGCCAGTATCACCATAGCATCGGTACTGACGCTCAATGGCACCATGCCTCTCGGCTTAAGACCAGAGACTCATGCCGTTGCCGTATCCGTGGCAGGCAACCTGCTGATCATCCTGCTGGCCCTTGCTGGATTCGCATTCCGGACCGCCCAGGCCAGAACAGAACAGCAGCTGAATAGAAACTTAACGGAGCTGCAACAGGAAAATGCTGAGCGCCTGAAAGCCGAACGCCAGGCGCAGGCAGGCGAACGTGCTAAATCAGTCTTTCTGGCTGCTATCAGTCATGAATTGCGAACCCCATTGAATGGCGTCATTGGCGCCAGTGAACTACTCAGCAGCACCCGGCTGGATCCCGAACAGGAGGAACTGGTAAGGGTGGTGACAGACAGCGGCACCGTGCTGCTGGATCTGATTAACAACGTACTCGATCTGTCAAAACTTGAGGCAAACCGTGTCGAGCTCGATCCTCGCCCCTTCGATCCCGCACGCCTGATAGAAGGTGTCATCACACCCCTGATCATGTTGGGTCGGCAGAAAGGGGTCAAAGTGGAATTTCTCAACGCCACCAGCCTGCCACCCTATCTGTTGGGCGACGGCTCGCAGCTACGCCAGATTTTGCTGAACCTTTGTGGCAATGCGCTCAAGTTTACTCATCAGGGCAGTGTCAGTGTGGATGCGTCGTATGAATCGGGCGAGCTGACAATCATTGTCAGAGATACCGGCATAGGTATCAGCGCAGATGAACAACAAAGACTGTTTCAACCCTTCAGCCAGGCCAGTACCGAAATCAATGAACGATATGGTGGAACCGGGCTCGGCCTGACGATTTGCCATCAGCTCACCCGGTTGATGAAGGGTTCACTCACGCTGGAATCCCAGAAGGGTCTGGGTACAACCTTCATGGTTGTTCTGCCACTGGAAGTCACAGATGCCCCCGCAGAGGAGATCACCAGTGAGCCCGCCCCAACCGTCAGCCGCGACCGCCGCCTGACCATACTGGTTACCGACGATAATGCGGTCAACCGGCTGGTGGTTTCGCGCATGCTGAAGCAAATGAACTTTGAGGTTGTGGAAGCCAACAATGGTGCTGAGGCAGTCGATATGGTCGCCAGCGATGCTTCAATAGATCTGATATTAATGGATGTGCAGATGCCCGTAATGGATGGCTTTGCTGCCACAGAGCACATCCGCGCGCTACCCGGTCCGAGAAACAGCATCCCGATTATTGCGTTGACAGCTCACGCTATGGCCAGCGACAGGGAAAAGCTGCTGTCAGCGGGAATGAATGAGTATCTGTCGAAACCTGTCACCCGCAAGCAACTGGAAAGTGCCATTGAGAGTTTTCAGCTGACTTGATTCTTACATGCTGACAGCCGACATGAGATACTCCGGGCTTTCCACAGTTTTACCTGAGCGGGACACGGAGCGGACAGCATGTCAGAGAGTTTTTACGTGGTGGCTGCCACCTCAGAACTTGAGGAAGGCGGACAAATGTACATTGATCTGGAAGGGGAAGAAATTTTGCTGGTACGCCACCAGGGTGAATTTCATGCCATTGCCTATCTGTGCAGCCATGCAGAATTTGGTCTCGAAGGTGGCAGCCTGCACAACAATTGCATCACCTGCCCATACCATGGTGCAGAATTCTGTCTGAAAACAGGCGAAGCCAGATCTGCACCCGCCTGGGAGCCAATCCGTGTCTATCCCGTTAAAGTGGAAAACGACACCATCGCTGTCTCAAAGGTGCCATTGCAACAGCCCTGAGCTAGTAAACAGCCCTGAGCCAACAAACAGCCCTGAGCTGATAAACAGCCCTCTTTTGGCCTAGCCCGTTCCCCGTGTTTTGGTCTTCCCGCGCTTATGATTCTTTTCCAGGAAACTGATAATCATGCCGGCAATATCCTTGCCGGTGGCTGTCTCAATGCCTTCCAGTCCCGGCGAAGAGTTAACCTCCATCACCACCGGCCCATGATTAGAGCGCAGAATATCCACACCACAGACGTTCAGCCCCATGGTTTGGGCCGCCCGAACGGCGGTTGAGCGCTCTTCCGGGGTGATTTTGATCAGGCTGGCGGAACCACCCCGGTGAATGTTAGAGCGAAACTCGCCCTCCTTGGCCTGACGTTTCATGGCCGCCACGACTCTGTCCCCCACAACCAGACAGCGAATGTCTGCTCCACCGGCTTCCTTGATAAATTCCTGCACCAGCACACTGGCCTGCAGGCCAAGAAATGACTCGATGACACTTTCCGCCGCCTTCCTTGTCTCCGCCAGTACGACGCCAATGCCCTGGGTACCCTGCAATAACTTGATCACCAGCGGCGCACCGCCCACCATTTTAATCAGATCCTGAATATCGTCCGGCTTGTTGGCGAAACCGGTGACCGGCAGCCCGATACCACGCCGCGACAGCAGTTGCAGCGCCCGCAGCTTATCTCTGGAGCG
>JAGRIO010000404.1 GCA_020443225.1 Pseudomonadales bacterium | reverse complement strand
CCTGGGTGAAGATTTCATCAAAGTGTTTGAGCATAACGGCATTCAGATAGATCTGGTGCCGAAAGAAGCCTGTTGCGGTATGCCGAAGCTGGAACTGGGTGATCTTGAGACCGTGGACAAGCTCAAGCAGCAAAACATCCCAGTGCTGGCAAAACTGGTAGACGAAGGGTATGACCTGATCGCACCCATTCCCAGTTGCGTACTGATGTACAAGCAGGAACTGCCCCTGATGTACCCGGATGACCCGGATGTACTGAAAGTGCAGAAAGCTTTTTTTGATCCCTTTGAATATCTGGCGCTGCGTCACAAGGGCGGTGAACTGAAAACAGACTTCAGCGAATCCCTTGGCGGGGTGTCCTATCAGGTGGCGTGCCACCAGCGGGTGCAGAATATTGGTCTTAAAACCCGCGACATTCTGAACCTGGTGCCGGAAACCGAGGTTAACGCCATAGAGCGTTGTTCGGGGCACGATGGTACTTACGCTGTGAAGAAAGAAACCCGGGAGAAATCCCTGAAGATTGCCCGCCCGGTGGTGCGGCAGGTAGACCAGAAGGCGCCTCAGCATTTCACCAGTGATTGCCCGATGGCAGGCGTGCAGATAGCAAACCTGGCTGAATCAGTCGATCAGGCAGAACATCCTATGACCCTTCTCCGGAAGGCTTATGGTTTATAACGAGGTAGATGTCATGTTAACCAGAGCAGACTTATGGTCTCTTGAACAGTACTCTGAAGCACGCCCCACGTTTCGTGCCGAAGTATTGCAGCACAAGAAGAATCGCCAACTGCTGGTGGGTGCCAATATGCAGCTGATTTTCGAAGACCGGCTGACCATCAAGTATCAGATTCAGGAAATGCTGCGAATCGAAAAGGTCTTTGAATCAAGTGGTATTCAGGAAGAACTGGACGCCTATAACCCGCTGATCCCGGATGGCGACAACTGGAAATGTACGCTGTTGATCCAGTATCACGATGTGGACGAGCGCAAGCGCCGTCTGGCAGAACTGAAAGGTGTTGAAGATCAGATCTGGCTTAAGATCGGTGAGACTGACAAGATTTTCCCCATTGCTGATGAAGATATGGAGCGGTCTAACGATGAGAAAACATCGGCCGTGCATTTCATGCGCTATCAGCTCGGCCCGGAGCAGGTAGCAGCGGCCAAATCCGGTGCTGAAATCACCTTCGGCGTTGACCATGTGGCTTACCCCTTTGATCAGGGTGTGATGCCGGAACAGGTCCGTGCCGCCCTGGTGAAGGACCTGGTCTGATCAGTGGTGATCAGTGGGGTCGGAGTAACGACTCCGACCCCAACAGTTCGACCTTCACGGTTCTGCGCCTACACCTTCTCGCTTGAATCTCTCACGTAGTTGGTGGCGTCGAAATTATTCTCTCCCCGCCATTTGCTACCTAACCTGATAACTCCACCGCATGCCACAGGAGTTATCCATGCCGCGACCCCGAAGGTTCTGTCCCACTGGCTTTCCAGTTCATGTTATTCAGCGCGGACACAATCGGCAGATCTGCTTCACCGGCGATTCAGATATCGCCACTTACGCGCATTTTCTTGAGGAGGGTGCGAGGAAGTTCAAAGTTAGTGTGCACGGCTGGGTCTTCATGACTAATCATGTTCACCTGTTGTTAACCCCGCAGGATGACACGGCGATTTCAAAGCTGATGCAGTATCTTGGTCGACTGTACGTTCGTAGATTCAACTACAATTATTCGCGCAGCGGTGGGTTGTTTGAAGACCGATTCAAGTCAAGCCTCGTACAGGAAGAACCCTATCTGATCACATGCCTTCGCTATATTGAACTTAATCCTGTCAGAGCAGGGATGGTCTCAGACCCTGGTGACTATCGCTGGTCCAGTTACCGTGCACACGCTTTTGGTGACCATCCTGAACTGTGGACGCCACACGAGCTCTACATAGCATTGGGGGACACAATGGAGGAACGACAAAAAACCTATCGCGCACTAACATCGCAAACAATAGGTGCAGATGTCCTTACAAACATTCGTCACTGTACCAACAGGGGGCTCATTCTTGGCACACAGAAATTCCGAGAACAGTTTGAGCGCCTTACCGGAGATCAGGCATGACAGCCAGGCTGAACCAAATCTACTTTGGCATTTTCCTTTGACCCTGTATTCTGCCCTAGAACAGACCCGGCCCATTAGAAGGACAACAATGGAAACTATCACATCGATCACGGAACTGGAATCGCTCTACGACGAGGTTGTACCGGGTGCTGTGACCAAGGTATTGCAACATCTCTCGCCCCGGTAACAGCAGTGGATCAGTGCATCGCGTTTCGTCGTCCTGACCACCGTAGGACCAGAAGGTACTGATGCCAGCCCCCGGGGTGATACAGGCCCGGTAGTCTGCATCAAAGATAGTAGTACTCTCTGGATGCCCGACTGGCGCGGCAATAATCGAATGGATTCACTGAGAAACATTGTTCGCGATGGACGGGTCAGCCTGATGTTTATGGTGCCTGGCTGCAACAATGTTGTTCGGCTGAATGGCAAAGCCCAACTGACTGCTGCCCCTGACGTCATCCAGAGCTTTAACAATAATGGCAAACACCCCAGAACCGTCATCATCATCACCGTTCAGGAAGTCTATTTTCAATGTGCTAAAGCGTTGATGCGGTCCGGACTCTGGGCTTCTGAAGATGAAAGCCATCTGGTACCAACTGCAGGTGATTTTATCAAGGAAACCAACGAGGCATTCGACGCCCGGGCTTATGATGATGGGTACGGTGACTATGCCAAGGACCGTATGTGGTAGGGTCTCAATCGAATCAGCGGGGTCGGAGTAATGACACCGACCCCATAGATTGTACTCTGACACTTTCCTCCGACCCCATAGATTCCTACTCTGGCACTTTCCTCCGACCCCACAGATTCCTCCGACCCCACAGATTCCGGGTACAAACTATGGCCGTTCATTTATCTTTCTTATAGTGGGTTGCTGATCTTGTCTCTGTACCACCATCGCGGTTATATAGGGTCATAAGGGGGATAAATAAATGCTTCGTTTTACCACTAGGCTTCTTACTGGTATCGCCGTGATCTGGTCTGCGTCAGTTCAGGCCGACATGCTGGTTGATCTGAAAGATGGTGACACCATCAGAGTTACCCGGGTCGACGATAATCAG
>JAGRIO010000403.1 GCA_020443225.1 Pseudomonadales bacterium | reverse complement strand
CTGGCAGAGGCTTTCGAACCCCCTATGAGTTTGCGGGAATGATCTTCGCATACATAGGTCTGGTTATCAGTCTCATTGCTTTTTATCTGAGCATTACCTCTTCAGCTTCGTGAATTTCCGTGGCTTGAAAAGATTAACTGAGTTAGACGAAGTCGGTAGTGAAGGATCAGAATGGTGCGATTTCCCAGCAGGATTTCGCGAGGTTTTTCAGCGGTGCCATGCCATGCTCCCTCAACCTTGACTGGCAAACATGGCTGGCATACTGGCGAGAATGCTTGCTATGCGCCCTGATCTGAGCAGGAAGGTGGAACTGCCGCAGCAACTAATTCCAGCTCAAATTCAGTCAGTTCGTATTCGTCATCCAACTGGTCCATATATCCCTGCGCTTCTTCATTGGTGAAGTCCAGACCGGCAAGCTTACCGTGTTCGCTCCAGTTGGGGGCGTCTCCCGTTGAATAAACCTCATCCAGTAAACGCTTGGACAAAGACGAATCTTCCAGCACTCTTGAATGAAATTCTCTGGCTGCTTCTACTGACATTTTTCGTTACCCGGTTCAAAAATGAACTGGCAGTATGGAGCATCTGGTGATGTCTGCTAGCCCCTGTGTCTTAAGATCGTTGATTCAGCATTTTTTATTGGGTAATCAACGGGTGATTGCTTTCCCCTGGTCTGCCAGTCTCTGTGTGTTGGCAAGCATGTTCAGAGATGCCTGAATATGCACCTCCTGATAGCCCGATATCCATCAACTAAGAGGCCTGCAACTACCCTGGACCTGATTTTGGGTAGTTAACTGGTATCGGAACTGAATTCTGGCGTGACTCTGCGGCGATGTCAGATGCTGGTTTTTTCCAGCCCACACCAGTTGGCTATAAACAGCGCCAGGGTAGTCGTTACATTGCGGATTGATTCAATACTCACCTTTTCATCGAAACCATGGATATTGGCTGATTCTGGTCCATACACCAGGCAGGGCGTGTCGTCATACAGAACAAAAACCCGCCCATCCAGATAGGCGAGCGAAGCGATAGCAGCAAGATCCCGCTCTGTGACGGCCTTGTGAGTCTGCGCAAGGAGGTTTTCAGCATCAGAACCCGGCGCCAGTTCATAGCCTTCTGCCATAAAGCCATTAAAGCTCACCTCAGGTGGGTTGTTGGAAAGGAACGGGTGATTTGCTGATGCCTGGCGCAGGAAATCTTCGATTTCTCTGGCACCCACTCTGGCGTCTTCGCCGGGATATAAACCTGTCCGGACATCAAAGGTGCACCAGGCCGGGACTGAACTGGCCCAGTCGCCGCCCTCAATTTTGCCGACATTGACGTTGATCGGCTTTTCCAGATCTTTGAAGTGATGAAATTCAGATTTCCTGGCATTACGTGCCGCCTCGAACTTCTTCAGCTCACTGATCAGATAGGCTGCACCATCAATCGCATTAGAGCCGGAAGTGGCTGTCGCGACGTGTACAGGATGACCCTTAACGTGTACCTGGAACCAGATGACGCCGACATTGGTACGCACCAGTGCCTCACCCATGGGTTCGGTAATGATGGCGGCGTCTGCCCGATAGCCACGCAGCAGGGCTGACAAAGCACCATTACCGGTACATTCCTCTTCCGTTACCGATTGCTGGTAGAGCGTTGCTGCTGGTTGATATCCCAGTCGCCTGAGGGCATCAACGGCAAAGATATTGGCAGCGATACCGGCCTTCATATCCGCAGCGCCCCGGCCAAACAACCAGCCGTTTTCCACGAAGGGTTGAAAGGGCGGGTGTGCCCACATATCCAGGGGGCCGGTGGGCACTACATCGATATGGCCGTTCAGGATCAGTGAGCGACCGGTCTCCTGTCGCGGGCGGTGGGTGCCAACTACATTAATGGCGTTCTCATAACTCACTGCGACAGGCGAAAATCCCGGGTGATCCCTGATCTCTGCTTCGTTGATAGCCCAGCGATCCATGGCATAACCCCGGTCACGAAGCTGGCGGAATACGAAGTCCTGGCAGGTGTGTTCCTGCCCGCGCACAGAAGGGTGAGTCACTAACTCACTGGTGAATGCGATTTGTGCGTCCATGCCCTGTTCGACGGCATCGATGATTTGTTTGGCGAGTGTTGCATCTACAGTCATAGCGGGCCTGAATCGGTTAGTTGGATTTGTAAGCCCCGGCGATTCTGTCGCCGGACCCTGATCAGCATTGTTGGGTAGCACTCAGGTTTTTCTGGTTTATGCTCACGTCTATATCAGTCCGATACTAATACGGCGCCGTTTGCCGGGTCCAGCTTCCCGGTCGTGTCGGGTGTGGTGATCCGGTAGCCAAAACCTTCGAGCAGCGACTGACCAGCGGCTGAGCGCAGTAACTGCAGGAACTCCGCAGCAGCGGGATTTGCGGCAGAGCGCCGTAGTTGTACCGCATCCTGCCGCACGGGTGAGTGCAGTGAATCCGGAATAATCCATGCAGAGCCGCTGCGAATCTGGCCGTCGGACAACAGTTGAGACAAGGCTACAAAGCCAATTCGTGCGCTGCCGGTATAGACAAACTGATAGGTCTGAGCGATGTTTTCACCCAGTACCTGTTTGCTGCGCAATCTGGCTTCTACGCCCAGCGCCTGCATCACTTCCGTGGCGGCAACCCCATAAGGCGCCAGACGCGGATTAGCTAAAGCAATCCGCTCGAACTGATCCGTCTGCAGGATATCCGGGCTGTCCTTAATGAGATCTGGCCCAGCGGACCATAGCGCCAGTCTGCCAACGGCATAGGTAAAGCGTGATCCGGGGACGATTTTGCCTGCTTGTTCCAGTGCCTCGGGCTTTTGCTGGTCAGCGCTCAGGAAAATATCGAAGGGTGCGCCATGCAGAATCTGTGCATATAACTTGCCGGAAGACGCCGATGAGATGATGAGGCGATGACCGGTTTCAGTCTCAAAGGTTTCAGCCAGAGCTTTCAGGGGCTGAAGGAAATTTGATGCAACTGCCACCGTGACCTGTGCCGCACCGGCGGTTAGTGGTGTGTTCAGGCAGATCGTCAGGACCAGCCACAGGGTGCAATGCTTCATGACTCAGGCAGTCCCGCTAATGTCAGACCTGCTAATGTCAGATCCGCTGAGCGCAGCCCGACTGACCGCAGCCCGTTCAAAGTCAAAACCTTCATAACCCTGTTCAGCAATCTCCTTGAGCTTTTGCCGGTAG
>JAGRIO010000402.1 GCA_020443225.1 Pseudomonadales bacterium | reverse complement strand
ACCTCTAAAACTGATTGAATTTCGGATATTGCTTTTTCAAGACGTTTTGAGTGACGCCCGCTTGCAAGAGCTCGGACAAGAAATGGAACAAATGCAGCCAAGGGGGTTACAGTTGCACCAAATACAGCAACGGCCGTAGCTGAGGCTCCTGCGGCAAGTGAACCTGTGATTTTCTCTAAATTTGATTCTTCTTCTACGCTCATATTTTCGCTTTACACATAACACCAGGTTGAGCGGCGCGCCATTGGAGGGGCAAATTGCGACAAAATGGCGAAGCCATTCGCAATTTGAACCGGAGATGGTGCGTCCGAATGACGGAGGCCGACAGGCCGGAGGAATGACTCGAACCTCATGTTATGTGCCTCTCATTCCCTTGTCGTATTTCGGTAGATCGCCATCAATGTCAAACCACTCAACTGAGTGAGATACCCAAGTATGCGCTAGCTCATCACTAGGAATCGGTGTGTCGAGCGAGCCAAGCCTGAGGATGATATTGCTCTTTTTGTCCCGCTTTGCATATACCTGAGTACCGCAAGTTTTACAGAAAAATCGATGCTTGCCGGAAGAGGACTCATACCTATTGAGTTGATCTCTGCCTTTAAGCTCAAAACCATCAATCGGCACTGAAGCTACACTGGAAAAGGCAGATCCATGGGCCTTGCGACATGTTACACAGTGACAATGAACAACATCGCTGATCTTGGAAGTAATCTTGTAGGTGACATTCCCACATAGACAGCTACCTTCAATCATGGAGTACCCCGTGGCACATAACACCTGGTTAAGCGGTGCAGCGAAGTGACGGGCAATTGCGACAGAATGGCGAAGCCATTCGCAATTGAACGTCGCTTTGCTGCGTCCGAGTGGAGTGACCAAAGGGAACGTAGCGGCTTCAACCACATGTTAGATGCCACTCCCTTCAACTCGTTTGATGAGACGCTTGATCTCTTCTTCTCCTTTTTCATTTAGACGATAGTCGTCATCGCTGACTAAGTATCCGTTTTTAGCTTCTGTCCAGATCTCGAAACATTTTTCTCGAACCTCATCTAACTCTGCATTCTTTATGGGCACGTTTACGAAATCATCCCAACCATATTCGTCTACTTCCCCGTCATCCATTCTCTTCAGATAGGCCAATACCTCTTCCTTTGATAAATCCGCTTTGTCATTACCCGTGAGCTTCATCACCAGAACAAACAACAATACTACTGGGAAGAACAGGACCACGAAAACGACTGTGACTATCTGCTTTGCTTTTTCCCACACAGGCATCTAACACTTTAGTAGTCGCCAAAATGGTGAATAGCCCGAAACTCGAGTAAAAATATCCATATAAATCATCCCCTTAAAGAATCTCTGCTACCGCATTCGCTTCCAGCCACTTCAGGCTAGTCCCCAAAATGGCGAAGTTGCCCATCAATATCGTCGAAATGACTAAATAAAAGCAAAACTTTATCGCCATTTTGGAGACTTTTGCAGTCAATTTCGCCTTGCCTGAAGAATTCAGCCCTGGATTGCTCATTACATAAACAACTCAGACAGGAATTCAGATATCTTCCAGAGAACGACAAGTCCTCATCGCACCTGAAATGCAGAAATAACGACTACGGGAAATCTTTGCCTGTTCATATTCTCTGACCATGAATACTTCACCCTTTCTCAATCAGGTGCGGGATATCCTCCGCGTCCGAAACTATAGTATCCGCACTGAGCAAAGCTATCTTAGCTGGATCAGGCGGTTTATTCGTTTTCACAAATATCGCCACCCCGTGGATATGTTTGAGCCCGAGGTTGTGGCCTTTCTGACCTGGCTTGCAGTGCAACGGGATGTCTCGCCCAGTACTCAGAATCAGGCGTTGAATGCTCTGGTCTTCATGTACAAACATGTTCTGCACAGACCTCTGGGCGACATCACCAGTACAGTCAGAGCAAAGCGCCCTGAAAAACTACCAGTCGTCCTGTCTCGTGAAGAAGTTACACGGCTTATTCAGGCAATGCCGTCGGACCATAAGCTCACAGCGGCGTTGCTTTATGGGTCTGGTCTCAGGGTTATGGAGTGCCTGCGCCTCAGAGTGAAAGATGTGGATCTGAACTACAAGTGTCTTCACATCCATAATGGAAAGGGCCAGAAAGACCGGATCGTAACGCTTGCTACGCAATTGATCGAACCGCTCAAACAGCAGATAAAGACGGTTCAGCTTATACACAATAATGATCTGGCGCTGGGTTATGGAGAAGTTTATATGCCGAATGCGCTTGCCAGAAAGTATCCGAAGGCTCCGAGAAGTCTGGCCTGGCAATATTTGCTACCGTCGTCAAAGGTCAGCAAAGATCCTCGCTCGGAAAGATCAGGCAGGCACCATCAGTACCAATCTACCTTTCAGAAGGTGTTTAAGAAGGCCGTTGAGTTTTCACGGGTTCACAAGCAAGCGACCCCACATACCCTCAGGCATTGTTTTGCGACCCATGCGCTTGAAAACGGTGTGGATATCAGAACGGTTCAGCAGCAATTGGGTCATTCTTCACTGGAAACGACTGAAATTTATACACACGTTCTTAAAAGGGGCGGGCATGCGGTGCGAAGCCCTTTGGAAGATATATTCGCTGATATAGAGATTGAAGCTGTGAAACCGGCGCGAGTTCCAGTCAGGGCAAAAGAAGAGGACTCAGACCTGAAGTAGAAGGAAGACCAGCAGAAAGGTCGCGAGCAGGAGTATATGGTCATAAAAAAACCGGTGCGAGGCATCTGCCCGGCACCGGTTCTGAAAGGGTTTTGCTGAAGCTTAAGCCTTGGCGGCTTTACGCTCCAGTGTCTCCTTAATAACTTCGTCAGCAACGTTCTTAGGCGCTGCGGAATAGTGGCTGAACTCCATTGAGAAGTTGCCACGACCAGAAGTCATAGTACGCAGGTCGCCGATGTAGCCGAACATTTCGGAAAGCGGTGCTTGTGCCTTGATGCGGGTTCCCATCGGGTTGCTGTCCTGACCCTGAATCATGCCACGACGACGGTTCAGGTCACCGATGACGTCACCAACGTGATCTTCAGGGGTGAAGACGTCGATCTTCATGATCGGTTCCATCAGCTGTGGACCTGCCTTCGGCATAGTCTGACGATAGGCAGACCTGGCTGCAATTTCGTATGCAATGGCAGACGAGTCAACTGCGTGGAATGCACCGTCCATCAGGGTCACTTTGACGTCCAGA
>JAGRIO010000401.1 GCA_020443225.1 Pseudomonadales bacterium | reverse complement strand
CATGCGGATCGGTATTCTGCTGGCGGTCATGGTCCTGTTTTCATGGACCGGCATGACCTACTTTATGAGAACGGAAACCTATAAGGAAAAAGCCCGGGACTATACTGCTGCAGCCCGCATCATTGGTGCATCAGACTCGCGAATTATTTTCCGGCACATTCTTCCCAACGTGATGTCGACGCTTGTGACCTTCATGCCATTTACTATCGTATCTGCGGTTACCGCTATCACCGCACTGGACTTTCTGGGCTTTGGCCTGCCGGCACCGACACCCAGCCTGGGCGAATTGCTGAAACAGGGAACCGCCAATCTGCGCACCGCTCCCTGGATTGTTACCTCTGCCTTTCTTACGCTGGTGCTGCTGCTGACTCTGGTTACTTTTATTGGCGAAGCCGTCAGAGAATCTTTCGATCCCAAAAAATTCACCGTATACAAATAACCATGCGGAAACTCGAGGTTAAGATGAAGAAACCACTATCAATAGACTGGATGATCGCACTGCTGGCCACACTGGTGCTGACAGCCTGTGGCGGTTCTGGCTCTGATCCGGCACAGGAAGCAGATACTGCTGCACCTGACAACACCCAGGAAGTGAAGGCCTACTATGCCTCCAGGCCGGAGTTTTTCAGCTACAAGACCCTGGCAGACCTGCCCGTTGACCTGAGTTGGGAAAATGGCATGGCGTTACCTGAAATTGGCTCCGATGAAGCCAAAAAGGGTGGAACCCAGTATGCGCGTATTCCGGACTTCCCCCGCACATTGCGAGTGGTTGGACCTGATTCCAATGGTTCATTCCGTCCCTGGATTCTTGATTACACCAGTTTGCAGATTGCGCACCGACACCCTGACGAATTCACTTTCTACCCCGGCCTGGCCGAGAGCTGGGCAGTCGACAAGCCCAACAAAACCATCTATGTGAAACTTAATCCCAATGCCCGTTGGTCAGATGGCGTGCCCGTCACTACCGATGATTTCTTCTTCATGTTTTTCATCTTCCAGACTGACTACATTGTCGCGCCCTGGTACAAGAACTGGTATTCCACTCAGTACACCAATATTACCCGGTTTGATGACCACACTTTCTCAATCAGTATTCCGGAGGCGAAACCGGATATGGACTCGCGGGTTCTCGAGCTGAGACCGATGCCAGCCCATTTCTATAACGAGTTGGGTGAAGATTTTACCGAACGCTACCAGTGGCGTTTCCAGCCTACAACCGGCGCCTATGTAATCAATGACAAGGATATTCGCAAGGGTGTTTCTATTGCCCTGACCCGGCAGAAAGACTGGTGGGCAAAAGATAACAAGTTCTGGCGGAACGTTTATAACCCCGACCGTATTCTGCTGACGGTTATCCGCGATGCATCCAAGGAATTTGAGGCGTTTAAGAAAGGAGATCTCGACCAGTTCGGCCTGAATCTCGCCGAGTACTGGTATGACAAGTTGCCTAACGATGATCCTGATGTGGCCAATGGCTACATTCAGAAATCTGTGTTCTATAACCAGAAACCACGGCCCACCTATGGATTATGGATCAACACCTCGAAACCACTGCTGGACAACCTTGACCTGCGGGTCGGGATTAACTACGCAACCAACTGGCAGCTGGTGATCGATAAGTTTTTCCGTGGAGACTACCAACGGATGCAAACATCTTCAGATGGCTATGGTGAATTCACCCATCCGACGCTGAGAGCGAGAGAGTACGATATCGAAAAGGCCCAGGAAGCCTTTGCCAGAGCCGGATTTACCCAACGGGGACCTGATGGCGTACTGGTCAACGCAGATGGTCAGCGGCTCTCATTCACGCTTTCAACGGGATATGAAGCATTAAAGGACGTGCTTACTATTCTGAAAGAAGAAGCCATCAAAGCCGGCCTGGAATTGCGGCTTGAAGTGCTGGACGGGACCACCGGATGGAAGAAGGTTCAGGAAAAGCAGCATGATATCCACTTCTCTGCTTTCAACGTTTCTCTGGAAATGTATCCTCGCTTCTGGGAAACCTATCACTCCGACAATGCCTACGACGATGCCTTCCTTGAGGATGGCTCGGTCAATCCTGACCGTAAGGTCAAGACTCAGACCAATAATCTTGAGGAACTGGCGATCTTTGAAATGGACCAGATGATTGATCGGTACCGGGCATCTGACGACAAGCAGGAAATGATCGAGCTGGCCCATGCCATGACTGCTCTGCAACACGATCACGCTTCCTTTGTGCCAGGCTTCTATCAGCCTTTCTACAGACTGGGTCACTGGCGATGGGTGAGGTATCCGGCCTTCTTTAACCATAAACACTCCGGCAGTGCAGGACAGTATTTCGTCCACTGGATTGATGAGGAGATCAAGCAACAGACCCTGGAAGCGAGAAAGGCAGGTGAGAGTCTGGGCGCCGAAATCAACGTCTATGATCAGTTCCGGTAATTCCGAATGAGTGAAGCTCTGCTGTCAGTTGAGAACCTGGCGACGGAATTCGACACGGATGAAGGTGTCGTCAGAGCCGTCGATGACGTCAGTTTTTCAATTAATCGCGGTGAGACGCTGGGCATCGTTGGCGAGTCAGGTTGTGGCAAAAGTGTCACTGCCTTGTCTGTCATGCGGTTGTTACCACAACCTATGGGCCAGATTGTCGGCGGCAAGGTAATGTTTGAAGGTCGCGACCTGGCACAGCTGCCGTTGTCGGAGATGCAGAAAGTCCGCGGTGCCGGCATCGGCATGGTATTTCAGGAGCCCATGACTGCGCTAAATCCGGTGCATACTATCGGACGTCAGTTGACTGAAGTCATTAACCTGCATACGGATCTGTCGCCCCGCGATACATTGAAGCGCGGCATTGAGATACTCGACAAAGTAGGTATCCCATCACCAGAGATTCGTATGAGCGAATATCCTCATCAGCTTTCCGGGGGCATGCGCCAGCGGGTGGTAATAGCCATTGCTCTGGCGTGCAATCCTTCCCTGTTGATTGCTGACGAGCCGACAACGGCGTTAGACGTGACCATTCAGGCCCAAATATTAGATTTGATGAAGCAGCTTCAGCAATCACTAGGCATGGCGTTGATTCTTATTACTCATGATCTAGGCGTGATCGCAGAATGTGCGGATGACGTTCTTGTCATGTATGCGGGCAAAGTAGTTGAAAAAGCGCCGACACAGCAATTATTTTCGAGTGCGCGGCATCCGTACACGCGTGGTCTTTTACACTCTCTT
>JAGRIO010000400.1 GCA_020443225.1 Pseudomonadales bacterium | reverse complement strand
GGCGAAGTTCAGCGCACTCAGCGAAGCCTGAGAGCTGTAAGGACCGCCCTGTATAACGATGGTGAAGTTCAAGTTCTTTTCCGCTATTCACTGTCTCTTTAGCGTCACGAATCCGGAATGACAGTCTGTGGTCTGCTGCCGGTTCTGATGCGGGGCTATTATAAAACCATCACGCAAAAAAAAGCCCGGCCTGTGCCGGGCTTTTTCTGATTACCGAGGAATCAGTCGTCACCACCGAAGATGCCGAGAATAGCCAACAGATTGACGAACAGGTTGTAGATGTTCAGGTACAGTGAGACCGTTGCCATGATGTAGTTGGTTTCGCCACCGTGAATAATGTTGCTGGTGTCATACAGAATGAAGCCGGACATCAACACCACGACGACAGAAGAAATGGCCAGTTGCAGCCCGGAGACATGGAATCCGAACAAACCACCCACCAGACTCAGCAGAATAGCACCGATCACAACCCAAAGACCGGTCATCAGAAAGCCTGCCATAAAAGAGAAGTCTTTCTTGGTTACCAGCACGTAACCCGACAGAGACATGAAGATCATGCCCGTCAGGGAAGCGGCCGTCACAACGATCTGCGTGCCGCCTGCGGAACTCATGTAGTAGTTAAGAATCGGACCCAGTGAAAACCCCAGAATACCGGTAAAGGCGAAAACCAGCGCGATACCGATTCCACTGTTTTTAAACTTGCTGATCGCAAACAGCAGTGCAAATGAGACCAGCAGGGGAATGAAGCCCATGTACGGAACTTCGAGCGCCATGGCCAGAGCTGCCATGCCTGCGCTGAACAGCAGTGTCATTGAAAGCAGCATGTAGGTATTTCTCAATACCTTGTTGGTTTCAACAACTGACGATTGTCTTGCTGTTATGAATTGAGCATCTGCCATTAAGTATCTCCTGGTTACTGGCTGAATGTTGCAAAAAATTTTACGGGTGGCCGCCTTAAATGCAAGCATTACTGATTCGCATTCGGGAAGCATTCTTATTTATAGTAAAAGTTGAACCCTGATGAAGAGATGGGGTACTTATATGGGATTTCAAGCAGGTAGGGACGATGAGACATGAAAAGACGGCCATGAACAGCACGGGCCTGATCAATGACCGGGTAATCGCCCGGGTACTGCGCTGGATCTGCACACTACTGCTTGCGGCGCCGCTCTCACTGGTGTGGGCTGCAGATACTGATCTGGCTATCCGGGCAGTCGAAGTCACTGGTTTCGGCATTGTAGAGACGCAGGAATCTGGGCGCCGGTTGCGGGCCAGCAACAGCCGCAGCGGTGTGGACTTCATCGACGGTAACCGGATCCGTGAATACACCTCTGTCATACCTGCAGAGCCTGGTCTGGCCTTTGGTTTCCGCTACATAATACGCAGCGCCCCAAAAGGCAGACCCGTGACCGTCCGTAACGTGATCAGATTTCCTGAGCCTGGGCTCGTGATGCCTTCTGGCGAGATCATCCGGGAGAGTCGTGAAACCGTTCGCGCAGAACTCGGCGTCGAGAACTTTTATGGCTTTGGTTTTGATGAACCCTGGGAAATGGTGCCGGGCACCTGGACTTTTGAAGTCTGGCTCAATGATGCCCGCATCGTAAACAGGCGTTTTGAGGTCGTGTCAGCCGCAGACCCTTCATCTGCCGGTTCATCAGATGATTCAGCTCAAGGGGACCCTTAGGTGCCATGTTCAGTCCGGGCGGCGCTGCACAGTCGGTTGCTCTGGAGTGGATTTCTGGATGAGGGTCATACTGGGTGGAACCGTTTCCTGCGCTGAGTAAAAGTGATAGCGATCGCGACCCAGATTTTTCGCCTGATACATCGCCTGATCCGCGTTGCGAAGCAGGTCAATCATATTCGCAGCGTCTCCGGGATACTCAGTGATACCGATACTGCCAGAAATGCTGACCGGCTGATCGGCCAGAATAAAGGTCTTTGCCAGTGCCCGGACAAGGTTCTGCGCCACTTTTTCAACACCACTGCGATTGGTCAGGCCTGGTAACACAATCACGAATTCATCTCCGCCTAACCTGGCAACCATGTCAGACTCCCGCAAACAGTCAGTCAGTCGGCGCCCGGCTGCAATCAGCAACTTGTCGCCCATATCATGTCCGAGCGAGTCATTCACTTCCTTGAATTTGTCCAGATCAATAAACATCAGACTGAAGGGCCGGTTATGCCGTTTTCCCTGACGGATCATGTCGCCGAGCTTTTCTTTGAACAGATTGCGGTTGGGCAGCCCAGTCAGTGTATCGAAGTTGGCCTTGCGCCAGATTTGTTCCTCATTTTTCTTCTTATCGGTGATGTTTTCGATCATAGCCAGATGATACTGATGTTCATCGTCATCGAGGGGAATCGGAACTACGGAGCAGTTCAGCCAGATGGAATCGCCTGAGCCCAGTTGCTGGCGTCTGGGGAGTTTGAATTCCGGCATCCGTCCCTGCTGTAGCAGCCTTAGCATACGTTCAGCATCTCTGGCATCTTCCCGCTGGGTTCCGTGCAACCAGTGAACACCTATCAGTTTTTCAACAGGGGTGCACATGATCTCGGCATAGCGCGCATTCAGATTGACGATATTGCCTGTATCAGAATTAATAACGGCAATGCCCAGTGGGGCCCGCTGGAAGATGGTTCTGAAACGGTGCTCACTTTTGAGAATGCTTTGCTCGGCATGTTTTTTTTGCCGGACCTGCTGCTCCAGAATCTGCTCGCGCATCACAGCGGCTGTGACGTCAAAGACCTGAATGACGCAGAATCTTTCATCCCGTTCCTTCATCGGGACCAGTGTGATCCGTTGCTGTAGTGGTTCATAACGCCCGTAACGGCTGAGGGGGAGGGCATTCCTGTTGAGGACATTTGACAGCACGGCGGGGTAGCCGGAGATCAGTACATCGTCAATGCGCTTCAACAGACTGGTGTTTTCCAGCTCAGGGAAAACCTCATCCAGCCGACGATGAAGCACACGGCTCTCCTGCTGGTCTGTTCTGCGCGCGATCCACTCATTCCACGCGCAGATTTTCAGGTCCTTATCGACGACGATGATCCCAATATCCAGAGTATTCAGTAAGGCTGGCATCATCTTCTTTACCTGCGCTTACCAGACTGATGCTCAACAGATTGCGGGCTTGGCAGCGTCCGGCAGGAAGATGTCATCGGATGGCTCCCTTGCGGCGGGCTTTGATCTCGTCCAGCATCCGGATCAGGTAAC
>JAGRIO010000399.1 GCA_020443225.1 Pseudomonadales bacterium | reverse complement strand
TTACCCCGTCGACCTGCCCTTCCATCAGCATTTCGCCGAGGGACTCGCTCAGATCAATACCGGATGATACCGGTGCGCGTGCACCACCAGCAGCAGCCTGATCTGCTCCGGCGATGGGTATGGTTCGTTCTTCCAGTGTTTTTTGCAGATTGGTCAGGATTTCCATCAACTGGGCCTGATCAACCATTTTGACTTCTTCACCGGGCCTCGGCTGAAAAGGCTGCATGACACCAGGCTGTTTTGCGTAATTTTGTGGCACCATAGAAGCCGGTACCGCATATTGGGCGGGCTGCGCAGGTTGGAATGCGCTACCAGCCGCTGCATCGGAACCACCGTCACTGAACAGGGATGCGGTATCGATCAGTTCAACAATCTCACCGTTTTCGCCTGCTGGCTGTCCACCTGAGGCCTGCGATGTCGCCGGCATGGCCGAGGGTGGGGCAGCTGCGCCGGGATGCAGTAGATTCTGCATCATATTGAAGAGCTCAGGTTGCTCGATATCTTCGTCCCAGGGATCTTCCTCCACCGTGCCAAACGCGCCAATGGTTTCGGGTTTTCTTTTCTGCCTTGGACTTCGGCTGGCCACCGGCGGTTGCTTGCTGGTCTCCATGCCCATATTCGGGATAACGCCGTGTTCAATCAGTTCCTGATTAGCAACCTTCAGAATGGCATTGAGCTTTTTCAGGACTTTTTCGTTGAAGACGCGAAACACCTTCATGGATTCATCGCTGTTCAGACCCAACCGCTTAAGGGCATCCTTGAAGGCGTTTGAAATTTGCAGGGGGTCCAGAGGGTTCGACGACTCGTCGATACGCTCTTCAGGGAACAGGCTGTTGAGCCGGGCATTAAAACTGATGAAGTTCGGCAGGTGCTGATTTCTGGCAGCAGCAACCATGCCTTCCATCGCCACCATGGTTGCCAGCTCTTCGTTTGGCACCAGCGTCAGGGTTTCAAAGTTGATGGCTTCCCGTTTGAACACGCGCTCACCGCGAAGTTCGTCGAACTCATTGTGCATGTTGGTGACAAAATCCATGAGGACATCGTCGCCTGCCCGGGCAATGGGCATGATGTCCTTGCAATCATCAATGACCTGCTGCACCAGTTGGTGCAGAGACCTGACGGCATTTTTTTGCACTTTTTCAAGAGCTTCAGACACGGCTAGCCACACACAAGTAGAGTGTTAAGCTGCAAAGATAACCTGATTACCGTGTAAAGTATAGATTTACGCACTTTGCCCGATTAAATTCTGAGAGGATAAAATGGTATTTTATTAATTGCTTACGATATTAACTTAGTAGTATTTCGAGATCTGATCTGACGAGGGGTGTGACCGTTGAAACTCATATTGATGAGACATGGCGATGCCATGATGACCCGGCCTGATCACCAGCGGAGGCTGAGTGAGCAGGGCAGAAGGGAGGTGCAGCACAATGCCGGATTGCTGCTCGAACGTCTGCAGGTGGAAGGTGCCGGACTACCGGGCAAACTGATCAGCAGCCCTCTGGTGCGGGCGCAGGAAACTGCAGCGCTGGTGGCCAGTGTCATCGGTTTTTCAGAGGCTTTTGTCACCTGGCCTTCAGTGGTGCCAGAGGCTGATTGCCTGCAAGTGGCAGAGGCTCTTGGGAATGAAGGTTGTGATCATATTATGTTGGTGACCCATCAACCGTTTGTTAGCATGTTTATTCAGTTTCTGACAGACAAAGTCGTTTTCGCAGATACGGCGACCATCGCCTGTCTTTCAATGGAAGTCTGCGGCCAGGGGTGCGGTGTTCTCGAATGGGTTATTCAATACTGATGTCAGTCCACCGTTTGCTGTATGTTGTGCTGTTGCCTTTGTTGTTGTTTGTGCCGTTTGCATCAGCGGCTGACTATCTGTTTCCTCCCTTCCCGGGAGCTGAGCTCACAGAAGCCAGTGCAGAACCGGCGACCACTGTGCATCAGGTGATGACCGGGTCGCTGAAGAAAATCGGCAATGAAATCAGTCCCGAGGCATCCGTGTTTGTCCGCGGCCTGCGAACCCGGGAAACCTGGTCTGTGCCCGATGAGCACCGTACATCGCTCATATTTGACTATTATGCCGGGCGCATCAGCGAACAGGCGGTGACCCTGTTCAGTTGCGCGGGCAGAGACTGCGGCAGCAGCAATTTCTGGGCTAACTCTGTGTTCGGGGAGCGGATTCTGTATGGCCCCGAACAGTACCAGCACTATCTTGTCGCTGCAGGTCCCGGAGGCTATTTCCTGCTGTATGTGGCACAGCGGGCAACAGGTAAGGTCTATGTACATCTGGAATTCATATCGGATGAGACACAAGTTAATCTGACACCGGAGCAGCTGTTGGTGGAGCTTGAGGCCGGTATGAAGGTGACCTTTGCCATCGATGTCTCTGATGAGGAACTGGCGGTGCTGGCGGTCGCGCTGAACCGGATAAAGGCGTTGTCGGTTCTGATTGTTGCCCACGACAGCCGCCAGCGCGGCGAATCTGTAGCTGATGCGATCAGCCGGACACAGGAGACTGCAGCTGCGCTGCAGGCCAAACTGATAAAACTGGGAATAGCCTCGAGCCGACTCGAAGCCTGGGGTGCGGGGCCGCTGATGCCTGTCGACGGAGTACTGCGGCCAAGAATTGAAATTGTCCTGAATCAGGCTCCGCTGGTTTCACGGCCTCTTAACTGACAAACCCGGGGTGCCTGTACGAAACGCTGGCCGTCTCCGGTTCAGGCCGGCCTGGCGGCAACCCCCGGGGGTTGAGGCCAGTTGTCAGCCAGGAAAGTGACTCAGCCAGCGCTCAGATTCAACAGCGACATGAATTCCATGCGCGTCGCCTGGCTGTTGCGAAAATCGCCAAGCATCACGGAAGTTTTCATGACGGAATTCTGCTTTTCAACGCCGCGCATCATCATGCACATGTGCTTGGCTTCAATAATGACGCTGACACCTGAGGCGGAGGTCACAGACTGAATGGCTTCGGCGATTTCCTTGGTCAGATTTTCCTGAATCTGTAATCTGCGGGCATACATATCAACGATGCGGGCAACCTTTGACAACCCCAGCACTTTGCCTGTTGGAATATAAGCCACATGACACTTGCCAATGAAAGGCAGCATGTGATGCTCGCACATGGAGTAGAGTTCAATATCCTGAACCACGACCATCTCACTGGTGTCAGACTCAAACAATGCGCCATTCACAACGCTTTCAAGCGTCAGCCCATAGCCGCGGGTCAGAAACTCC
>JAGRIO010000398.1 GCA_020443225.1 Pseudomonadales bacterium | reverse complement strand
CAATGTGGTTTCCAGCTTCCGGTATTCTGACTGCAGGCTTTCGTTGAGATCCTGCATATTTCTGGTGTTGAAAAAAACTCTGCTCAGATAGTCTGACAGTTTGCCGAGCACACCCTTGTGATCAGGATAATGAATAAGGAACTCATAACCTCGCTCTACCGGGTGCATTTCAACCTCGGCATCAGATAGCCCGAATAAGCGCGGACCACTGATCATCTGCCCGCCGCTGACCAGAAAAATACTGGCCGGTGCTTCCAGTCCTGGTTTGGTACGCATAACTAACCGGTATTGCTGCTTGCCGGTTTCTGTCAGCTCCGTCTCCAGCGGCGGATACATTTTCGGAACCAGCCCGGTCTTCGCCTGATATGCCCAGCGATAACTTCTTCTGAGAGAAACCGTGTTACGAATCAGTACCGTCAGTACTCTGTTGGTGGGTATCTGCAGAGAGTTTTTCCCCATTTCCACCAATTCTGCAGGCGACAGATCCTGCTCAAGATTTGTCATCAAATGGCACAGGGTTCCCCAGGCGAGGGTGCAATCCGGGTCCTGTAACCAGGCCAGTGACTCATCAAGACCGTCAAGTAAGCGTTCGATATCGATCTGCGGCTGAAACTGGCTATCCAGGATCCAGGAAAAATAGCGAAACGGCACCCGATTCTCGGGCTTAAAGGCCGGGTCTTCTGCACTGGAGCTGGTCATAGGGGATAACTGCCTCTGCCAATCGGTAGATAACGTCAGATTTTCAAGTATAGTCTCTGACCTGACGACGGTGAGATGCAAGCACCGCAGGTGTTCATCACCTATCATTACCCGCCAAACCACTGAATGTCCACTTCGCCAGCCGCAATGGTACAGTGTGGTTTGTGTATGAGATCGTAACGCCAGAGCGTGAACAATGACGTGGCACGACTGCGTCGATGATGGTATCTGGTTGAATGAGAGTGCTTGCAGACCTCACGGCATACCTGCCAACAGACAGCAGAAGGGGCAGGAGAAAGTCATTCTTTTAACAACCTGTTCACACGGCGACAGACAATGCTGCCGCTAACTATTTGTCATCTTATTAACTGACTGGAGAAACCCTGTGTCGTACCAATGTTTTGATGTGGAAATTGAAAACAATATCGCCCATCTGAGAATGAAACGCCCGGAAAAGCGTAACAGCATGATTCCAGCATTCTGGAATGAGTTGCCAGCCATCATTGAGGATATCGACGAGAACGTTAAGGCCCGGGTCATCGTTATTTCTTCTACGGGACCACATTTTACCGCTGGTCTCGATCTCGACAGCTTTGTAATGGCAGAGCGCAGCGAAAATGCCGATCCGGTTGCCCGGGAGATGGCACGCCGCCAGAGACCCGCCGGCTTCTACCAGCACGTGCAGAAAATGCAGCGTTCCTTCTCTGTGCTGGAGAACTGCAGAATTCCTGTTCTGGCAGCCATACAAGGAGGAGCGATTGGCGGCGGCGTAGATCTGATTACCGCCTGCGACATGCGCTACATGACTGCCGACGGATTCATAACAGTTTTCGAAATCAACATTGGCATGACGGCTGATGTGGGAACCTTCCCCCGTCTCGTCAAGCTGATACCAGAGGGACTGGTCCGGGAACTGGCCTATACCGGCAGACGCATGCCAGCCGAAGAAGCCCGGCAGGCAGGCCTCGTAAATGCCGTTTACCCTGATCAGGAAGCGATGCTGAAGGCCGTCATGAACATCGCCGCTGACATTGCCAGTAAGGCACCCCTGGCTATCGCCGGTTGCAAACGAATGATTAATTATGCCCGTGATCATTCCACAGCGGATGGTCTGGATTACATCAGCATCTGGAACGCCAGCATGCTGCAACCCGCTGAAATGCAGGAAGCGATACGGGCAAGGGGAGAGTCGAGGGACGGTGAGTTTGCTGACCTGCCACCCATGACGAAAACGGTCTGACCCGCTGTACCCGGCGACAATATCCGCATGGTTGACAATGCCCATGTCATTACCTCAACAGACGGAAAAGTCGCCTTCTCAGCCTGGCGTCTGGGAGAGCAACAGGGTCATATCAACATCGGTCACAACTGTCTTGTCTGTCCCGGCGTCAGGCTTGATTCCGCCAATGAGATCCTTATCGTCGACAACATCATGCTGGCCGCGGGTGTCTACATCACTGACGCAGACTGGCACGATATCTACGACGGTACGCGCAGTACAGACACCACCAGACCAGTGACATACCTGCCAATGTGATAGCTGCTGGCAATCCTGCCAGAGTGTTGAAGCCGCTGGACCCGGAACAGGTGCTGGTCACACGGGAAAATTTATTCCAGGACCCGGTAGCCCTGGCAGAGGAAATGGATCGCGTCGATAGTTACGTGCTGTACCACAACACCACCTTCGACGGGCTCAGATCTTTAGTAAAGCCGCGGCGAGGGGACTGAAATTTCCCGTGTCGGTGGCCGAATCGTCGGACCGTCGATTCCACCTCTGGTCACCATCTCCTCCCGGTCCGTTCAGGCACATAGGTTACATTTCATTCCGAGCACATAGGTAACACTTTTGCTCTGAATGGATTGTCGATAGGTTCTACCCGACAACCCTCCTCATCAAAATATCCTAAATCATATTCCAGGAAACTCACCAGCCATATTTTATCTTCGACTTCCCGTATTCCCACGAGTTGACCGGCAAATACCCTGCTCATACTGATTTTCTTTCCATGCAAGCAGAGCCGGCCACACTGAGTGATCTGTATTGTTTTGTCATGGAAGGGATATTCAGGGTCGTCCGGTGGCCGATATTCTCGCGCTGAAGGTGTATACAGCTCACCTGGGTATTTCATATTGAGTGCCTGATGTGGGCGCTCATTATTGTACTCATCGATAAATGAATCGAAGATTTCCTGTTGCTGCAGGAAGTTGAATGCGGGTGGTTTGGTTGCTTCTTTCTTCAGTGTCAGATGCATGCGCTCGTGGCGGCCATTTTGCTGTGGGTTGCCTGGTTTAATTCTTTCGATTCGAATGCCAAGTCGCAGCCACCACAGCGATAATTTGCTGAGACCGTGCAACGCGTTGGGCGCAGCAAAAGGAACGCCATTATCCGTTCTGATAGCTGCAGGTACACCAAATTCCTTAAACACTCGCTCAAATACTCTGAATGCGAAGGTTGATTTAGTGGAATCCAGTCCATCGCAGGCGAGCAAGTACCGCGTAGCATAATCTGTGATCGTCAGGGGATAGCAGTATTGCTTG
>JAGRIO010000003.1 GCA_020443225.1 Pseudomonadales bacterium | reverse complement strand
AAGAAAAGTGATGGATCGCCTTTATCCGGCTTCTTTCAGCCTGGCATGTCAGTCCGTGAAAGGGCGATGGTCACCCGTCAGCTGGCAACCCTGATTGCCGCCGGGTTACCGGTAGAAGAGGCAGTTCTGGCGGTCGCCAGACAAACTGAAAATCCCGCCACCCACAGTATTCTGCTCAGCGTGCGGTCTAAAGTCACCGAAGGTTACTCGCTGGCACGAAGTATGGGGGATTACCCCCGGGCTTTTCCGGACCTTTACCGGGCTACGGTTGCCGCCGGGGAATCCGCTGGTCATCTGGATCTGGTCCTGAACAGGCTGGCTGATTTCACTGAATCACAACTATCCAGCCGGCAAAAGATTCAGCAGGCTATGATCTATCCTGTCATTCTGTTTGTACTGACGCTGCTGATTGTCGCCGGGCTGCTGGGTTACGTGGTACCGGACATGGTGAAAGTGTTTGATGATACCGGCCAGGAATTACCGGCACTGACCCGAATGGTGATCGGCGCCAGTGACCTGGTACAGCAGTGGTGGTGGGCTGCCGTCATCGTCATTGCACTGGCGATATTCGGGGTTCGTAAAGCGCTTGCAGTGCCCTCCGTCAGACTCAGCTTTGACCGGAGTCTCCTGCACCTGCCGCTGATCGCTAAAATGGCCCGGGGTACTAATACTGCGCAGTTTGCCAGTACCCTCAGTATTCTGTCCGCCAGCGGTGTGCCGCTGGTTGAAGCAATGAACATTGCCGGGAAAGTACTGTCGAACACCTGGCTGCAGCAAAAGGTCGCTGAAGCCACGACCAGGGTCAGCGAAGGTTCCAGCCTGCATAATGCGCTGGAACAGAGCGGTTATTTCCCGCCTATGATGTTGCATATGATCGCCAGTGGCGAATCCAGTGGTGAACTGGATCAGATGCTGGTGCGAGTTTCAGACTATATGCAGCAGGATGTGGATATGGTGATGAGTGTCATCCTCAGCCTGTTCGGACCCTTTATGCTGCTGATGATGGGTGGGGCGGTGTTCACCATTGTGATGGCGATTTTGTTGCCTATTATCAATATGAATCAGCTGGTGGTGTGACCCAACACCTGCCGGCGGTCGTGTTAAACTCGGCTTTTTTCCGCCGGTTCTCTGGCAAGGATCAGGATCTGTGCCGGCTGCGACCATTGAAAAGTCTTCAGGAGTGATTGAAAGCGTTATGAAATTCTCAGGTAAAAGTATGCCCCGCGCCCGTCAGCAGGGATTCACACTGATCGAAATTATGGTGGTCGTGGTCATTCTCGGTATTCTGGGCGCGCTGATTGTGCCGAATATTATTGGCCGGCCGGATGAAGCCCGGGTGACCGCTGCAAGGGCAGACATTGAGGCGATCAGTAACGCGCTGGAGTTGTACCGGCTGGATAACGGACACTACCCCAGTACCGACCAGGGGCTTGAGGCACTGGTCAGCGAGCCTTCCGGTTATCCGGAACCCAGACGCTGGAACCCTGATGGCTATCTCAAGAAAGTGCCTGTCGATCCCTGGGATGAACCTTATCTTTACTTCAGCGAAGACCGCAGGATAGAGGTTTATTCCTACGGCGCCGACCGCAAGGAAGGTGGTGAAGGCGTCGATGCGGATATTCTGCTGTCAGAACTCTGATACCGTTGCTGCTGGCGATACCTCTATGAGCCGGCCTTCGAACCTTCCCGGTAATCCGCAGGGCACTTGCGCTGGCGATGCTACCCGGAAGGCTCAGCGGGCATTTACCCTGATCGAAGTATTGGTGGTGTTGTTCATTGTGTCTCTGATGACCGGCATCGTGGTAGCTAACCTGCCGTCTTTCGTTCGTACCGGCGATTTCGATGAAGAAGCCGCCAGGCTGTATACCCTGCTTACCATGGCGCGGGATGAAGCCATCATCCAGTCATCTGAACTGGGCTTTAAACCCACCCGCAGTGGCTATGAATTCCTGATCTATGACGAAATCGCACAGGCCTGGGAACCCTTCGATGTCCGGCCATTTCAGACTCGCCAGTTGCCAGCGGGTATGAAACTGGAGTTGTTTGTAGAGCAAAGTGATTTCATTCCCGCTTCCGATGATGAAGATGAAGAGGATGGCCTTGGCAAAGGGCCGCCGGTGTTACTCACCTCGAGTGGTGAGACCACACCATTTGAGCTGACCCTCAGTGATGACGATGACGAACTGTCGCGCACCCTCGAAACCGATGGTTTCAGTGATTTACGCTGGCAGGATGAGAGCGAAGATGAACAGTAGAAACCGCGGATTCACGCTGCTGGAAATCATGATCACTGTCGCGGTACTGGCAGTGGTGGGAACAGCGCTGGTCAGGAGTGCAACACAAACCGTGACCCAGACCACCACGTTACAGGAACGGACACTGGGCCTGTGGATCGCAGAAAATGAAATTAACCGTCTGCGCATGGCGCCGCGCACGGATGAGAATTTCCCCTCCATCGGTACCCGCCGTTACAACCTGACCATGGCCGACCGTGACTGGGAAGTGGTCGTGCAGGTTGAATCCACCGAAAACAAGGATATGCGGCGTCTGCAGGTCGGCGTTTATGACGAAACCCGACCAGATACGTCGGTAGCAGAACTGACAGCTTTTCTGGGGCGCTACTGATGCGGAGGTTATCGGGTTTCACCCTGATTGAAGTGCTGGTCGCCATGTCGATCTTCGCGATCGTCGGACTGGTGGCCTCGCAGATGCTGAGAACAGTCATTGATACCCGCGACCGTACTGCCGCAGTGGTTGATACCATGAACGATCTCAGCAGAACCCTCATGATAATTGAGCGCGATCTGGGGCAGATGGTGCTGCGGCCGGTACGTGATGAGTATGGTGAAACCCTGCCGGCCCTGATGGTTAACAGCGGTAACTACCCGCTGGAATTCACCCGTACCGGCTGGAACAACCCGTTGAATGTACCCCGCAGCTCGTTGCAGCGGGTTGCCTATGAAGTGGATGACAAGGAACGGCTGTTACGGCATTTCTGGTTGGTACTTGATCGGGCGGAAGACTCTGAGCCTGTTACCCAGACCATCGTAACGGGGGTTAAAGGCCTTCGGTTTCAGTTGTATGACGAGGAAGGCGACACTACCGACAGCTGGCCTGATCTGGGTGCCAGCAGAGCGTTTCCGGCTGCCATTGAAATGATCATCGAGACAGAAAACCTCGGTGAGATCAGCAAACTGCAGCTATTGCCCAGTGATCCGGTTATGTCGTCTGCCGGAACCGGCAATCAGAATGACCAGAATGACCAGGACGAGCAGGAACAGCAGGGGGATGAGCAGACCGATGACAGCTCGAATACGATCGAGCAGCAGAATGATCCTGACGGCACGACCGGAGACAACCAGTGATTTTCCGGGTGCCGATGAAACCTTACAGGGCCAGGTCCGCAAAGCGCTTCCAGTCTGAGTTCAGACAACGTGGGGTCGCCCTGATTTCGGTGCTGATGGTGGTAATGATTGCCACCGTGCTCACGACCACCATGGTGAAGCAACAGGCGTTTTCCATCTCCCGGGCGCAAAGCTATTTCGACCAGACCCGGGTGCGGCAGTATGCCCTGGGTGGTGAGGAACTGGCACGGCAGATCCTGCATGAGGATTTTACTGAAAAACCGGAACTGGACTTTGATGGCGAAGGCTGGGCGGCCAGGGACATGGTGTTTGAATTTGAAGATGGTCAGATCGAGCTGGAGATTACCGATCTGCAGGGCCTGTTTAACCTGAACATGCTGGCTTCCCGCCGGGGTGGTAACAATGTCGCTCGCCAGCGTTTTATTAACCTGCTGAACCAGCAGGGTATCGACCCGATGTTTGCCGACCGGGTTATCGACTGGATTGATGAGAACCAGGATACCTCGCAACTGGGTGCAGAAGACTTCGAGTATCTGGGGTTGGAACGTCCTTACCGGACTTCCGGACTGCCACTTGCTGACGTCAGTGAACTGCGTTTGATTCTGGATATGGACCCGGAAAGCTACGCACGCCTGGAACCCCTGGTGAGTGTGATTCCTGACCCGAATCTGCCGATTAATATCAATACAGCACCCGCGGGTGTCATTCAGAGTCTGGCAGAAAACATCTCGCCAGATGTGGCTGAAACGCTGGTCATGGCCAGGCGCGAGGGTGAAGGCTATGAGAATGTGCAGGCGTTCCTGGCTGATGAGTTGCTGGCAGGGCAGGGCATCGCTCTGGAAGGACTTGGTGTACAATCGGGCTTTTATCGTGTGAAGGTACGGGCCCGTTATAATGACCGGTTCGGCTATCTCACCAGTATTATTCAGCGCAATCCAACAGATGGTCAGCTTCGGGTGATCTACCGGAATATGGGTAAAAAAATATATCCCGTAATGGCGACTGCAGCAGAAGAGGAAACCAATGCCGAATAGGTTGTATTTGAGAGTCTCCAGGTCACAGGTAGAGTGGCTGGCGATGGATGAGACTTCCGGCGAGGTACAGATTCGTGGGCAGGGCTCCCTTGAGGACTTTGCAGAGCGGACTGTGGATATGCAGTGGACCGATGATCCGGTGGTGATGCTGACGGCAGATACTGTGCGACTGACATCCGCCAATGTGCCATCCCGCCAGATGCGGCAAATTTTGCAGGCAGTGCCTTTTGCCGTGGAAGAACAGCTGGCAGAAGACGTGGAAGACTGCCATTTTGCCGTTGGTGACCGGCTGGACAACGGTGAACTGCGGGTAGCGGTGATCAACCGGGAATACTATGCCGGTTTGCGTGAGCAGTTGCAGGCACTGGGTATCAAACCTGTGGTTGTGACTGTTGAAACTGATCACTTGTTTGACCCGGCGCATACCACAGTAATGGTGGATGGTGCCGATGCGCTGATCGCGGGTGCACGGGGGCAGGCTTACCGTTTCCGTCTGGATCAGCTGAGTCTGATCGCGGCTTTACTGCTGAAGGATGATACGCCGCCTTTGCGGGTGCTGGTCCATGAAGAAAAACTGCAGGACACCGACTTATTGCTGACCCAGTTGCGCGTCGAGCTGGAACAGGAAATTCCGGTGGAAAGCGTTGAGTGGGAAGGCTTCGAATATCTGTGCCGCCACCAGTCAGGGTCGGCCATTAATCTGCAACAGGGTGAGTTCCGGGTACAGGTTCGCAAACAAAGGAAAACCAGCGTCTGGCGCAACGCCGCCAATGTTGCCGGGGTGGCTTTTTCGCTGCATACCGCTGCCATGTTCGGGCAGGGTTATTTCCTTTCAGGTAAGGCTCAGGCTTATGAAGACGAAGCACGCGAGCTCTATAAGGCGGTGTTTCCCGGCGACAGAAATGTCCGTGATCTGCGCCGCAGCTGGCGCTCTCACCTGAGCAGTGGTGGCGATAACGGCAGCGACTTTATGGCTTTGTTCAGCAGCGCAGCCCAGAGCCTGCCGGGTTCTAATCTGGTGCTACAGAACATTAATTACAACGAAAGTCGAGGTGACTTGATTTTGCAGATCGAGGCGCCCAGAAGCGAGCAACTGGTATTGTTCTCTCAGACACTGAGTCGGGCGGGTCTCGAGGCGGAGATCGGCACCATCAGTCAGGAAGAAGACCGGGTCCGTGGCAGCATTAAAATAAAAGCGTTTGGTAATTCCTGATGGCCCTGAAAGATCAATCTATAGTCCGGAATCTGAGTAGTCGCTACCAGTCACTCGATAAGCGCGAGCGACTGGCAGTGTTAGCCTTAGGTACTTTTTTTGCCGGGCTGATTCTTGTCTACGGCATCTGGATGCCTGCTATGGATTATCAGCAGCAAAGCCTGGCAGAGCGAGATCGTCAGTTAAGCCTGCTGCAGTATATGCGTGCCAGCGAACAACAGGCGCGGGCGGCCAGCGGCAGCAACCGCAGCGCAGGCGGCTCCGGTCAGTCGTTGCTGACTCAGGTTTCACGGTCGGCCCAGCAGTTCAATATCAAACCTAATCGCCTGCAGCCAGAAGGTGACGATGCAGTCAGCGTCTGGTTTGATGGTGTCAGCTTTAACGATCTGGCAGCCTGGCTGCAGCAACAATCCCGCCAGGGTGTGGTTGTCAGGCAAATATCCGTAGACCGTGAAGAAGTCACCGGTACAGTTAACGCCCGGATCATTCTTCGACAGTAAAGCAGGTCGCCACTCTAGAAATTTTCCGGTGGCCTGCGGTGCAGGGTGCCTTGTTCATAGGCATAAACAGCCGGGATCAAGGTCGCCTCGCTGAATAACCTGCCGGTGAACTGCAATCCTGCCGGCAGCCCGTTGGCATAGCCCATGGGAATGGTGAAAGCAGGCAGGCCCGTATGGGGTGCTATAACCTGGCTGTTGTCACCCTGGTATTCTTCCGGATGCCCGATGCGGCCAGGCGAAAAGTTCCAGCTTGGGTAGACCAGCAGATCCACTTTGTACTGATCCATTGCCGTGGTGATGGCTTGCCGGTAGGCAATCCGGCGCGGGTCCTGATAGTGATCAAGACAGGGCCTGCCTTCTTTTGTCGGGTCCACGACAGAAAGAAAATTGCGCAGGTCTTCCTCAATATAGGCAGAGTAATTACCGGCACTGACGATTTCTTCAAGGTTCCTGACAGGGGCCAGATCCTGCCAGCTGGCCAGGAACTGATTGATGTCCTGGTGAAACATGGGGCACCACTGATTCTGACTCAGCTCGTCAAAATCCGTTACTGTGAAATCTCTGACCAAAACTGCGCCCAGACGCTCAAGGTCCCGAAGCGCAGCTTCAAACAGTGCGCCAATAGCCGGGTCATGGGGCCGGTTACTTAACTGCTGCATGACACCAATGCGTTTCCCACGCAGGCCATTGGATGACAGCAGTGCCATCAGGTCAGCAGGTAGTTTCATGGCCCCATGCAGGGTGATGGGGTCCAGTGGGTCAGCCCCCAGGGTTGCCTGCAGAATCCGCACCGCGTCTTCGACAGTGCGGGTCATAGGGCCGCCGACGTCGTTACGCAGATATAACGGCACAATGCCGGCCCGGCTGGTGAGCCCAAGAGTGGTGCGAAAGCCAACCAGTGCGTTATGCGATGAAGGCCCGCGGATGGAGTTACCCGTGTCCGTGCCCATCCCCGCCATACCGAGATTGGCAGCGACGGCAGCGGCAGTGCCCCCACTGGAACCGGCGGGTACATGCTCCAGATCATAAGGGTTGCGGGTTTCGCCAAATGAACTGCTGATCGTCATCCTTGGGCTGAAAGCCCATTCCGCCATGTTGGACTTGGCGAGGATGATGGCGCCCCGTGCTTTCAGCCGCTGGATCTGGGTGGCATCTTCGGTGGGTATAAAGCCTTTCATTGCGGCGCTGCCAGCTGTGGATGGTAATCCCGCAGTATTGAAGTTGTCTTTGATGATCATGACGGCGCAATGAAGCAGGTCCATCTGACCATTGGCAATGAAGGCTTTGTCCAGCGCTTTCGCTTCGGCAACAGCATTGGGATTTAGCGCCACGATCGCATTTAAACCGGTGGCCTGATCGAATTCTGCAATCCGCTTCAGATAATAGCGGGTGATGTCTGCACAACTGGTGTCGCCGGCACGAATGGCGGCTTGTGCCTTACCGATGGAGAGTTCTTTCATGTCGATGGCCGCCATGACGCGTGGTACTGGCAGCAACAGCAACATGACCAAAAGTGTTCTCAGAAACCAGTGTTCTGTCTTGCAGGCGTATGCAGGTTTGTTCATAGTCATTCCCAAGATCGCTGAGTAATGTCGAAGTCTCGTCCGTTGCCTATCGCAATGTGTTCAGATCTGACAGGTAGTGTCACCGGGAATGTGCTTGCTGCCAGCCGGATATCCGACTTCGCAAGCTCTGCCGGTGATGCAGAGAAAAACACGGGTCCCGGGTTTGTCTACCAGGCTTATACTGCTCCGCTACTGTCTGATACTCAAAATAACAGGTCTTCAGGTTCAGAGACAGTCATCACTCAGCAGCGTGTTGCCAGAGAGTGCGCATAACCGGTGGTTGCCAGTCAGGGTGATGGCTGGGCAGAGATCCTGATCTGACGCACAGGAACCAACAACATGACTAACAAGTAATCTGATTAACCAACAGAATGAATAACCAACAGAGGGGAGTCGACCATGAATGAAGTTGTCACCTATGAAGAACGGGGCCTGACGGCCGTAGTTTCTATCAACCGGCCCGACAAGATGAATGCACTGGATGAGGCGGTGATTCAGGGGTTGCGGGCAGCCTGGCGCAGATATGATGCCTCTGATGCCCGCTGTGCGATTCTGCGTGCCGAAGGCGAAAAGGCTTTCTCTGTCGGTGCTGATATTCGCGAACCGCCTGCGGAAATGTGGCAAGGGGTTCCCGGCGTCGGCGTGTTGACGGACAAACCCATTATCGCTGCTGTGCAGGGTTATTGTATTGGCGGTGCTTATATACTGGTGCAGATGTGTGACCTGGTGGTCGCTGCTGACAATACGGTGTTCCGGTATCCGGAAGCCCAGGTCGGATTCACAGGCGGCCTGATCGCTGGCTGCGCGGCCCGTATTCCCCATAAGGTTGCGATGGAGTTTATGCTGCTGGGCAAGGATCTGACCGCTCAGCGAGCTTATGACGTCGGTATGGTCAATGAGGTGGTTCCCCTCGGCCAGCAGGATGAGGCAGCACTGGCCATGGCCGCAATTCTTGAACGTAGTGCGCCGTTGGTTGTGCAAACCATTAAAGGTTTCGTGACAGAAACCATTAACCGCGGACCTGCGGAAAAAGCTGCGCTGGCCAGAGACCGGCTGTTACAGGTGAAAGACAGCGCTGACGGGGCCGAAGGTCGACTGGCATTCCGTGAGAAACGCCAGCCTGACTTCCGGGGGCAGTAAAACCTAATCCGGCAATGCAAAGGCCACAATGGCATCGCCCAGGGTGGTCCCCATGCGGGAATGGCCACCCGCCGCGATGACAACGTATTGTCTGCCCTCCCAGATATAGCTCATCGGGGTTGCCTGTCCGCCCGCCGGCAGGCGACCTTTGAAAAGCTCTGCACCAGTACGGAGATCAAACGCGCGCAGGTAGTTGTCCATTGCGGCACCAATAAATACCAGCCCGGATTTGGTGACCACCGGGCCTCCCATGTTAGGCGTACCGGTTTCAAGGCTGATGCCGAGTGGCGCAATGTCTTCTGTCGTACCGAGCGTCGATTGCCAGAGAATCTCACCACTGTTCATATCAACGGCAGAGAGCTGCCCCCAGGGTGGTGCATTGCAGGGCACGCCCAGAGGAGACAGCATGATATCGCGCTTCATCGCATAGGCAGTGCCGATCTGCTCTGATATCTCTACATCAGGATATTTCTTACGCTCTGCTTCAAAGTCCGCAGCCGGAAGCAAACTGATGATATGAATCGCATTGCTGGTATTGGCCAGTACCACGCCGGACTGCGGATCAATGGCGATACCTCCCCAGTTGACGCCGCCCCCGGTGAAGGGTAGTTCAACGGTACCCCGCAGGGACGGCGGCGTGAAAATGCCTTCATTCCTCAGGGTACGGAAGCGTTTCTTGCAGGACAATCTGTCAAACACCAGCATGCCCCACATGTCATCTTCCGTGATGGACCAACTGGTCAGCGGTGCTGGTTTAACCGGGACTGGCTGGGTGGGAGATGAAACTTCTCCGGGAACATCGGTGGCAGGCACCGGTCGCTCTTCAATGTCAAACAGGGGTTCGCCCGTCAGTCGGTTAAAGGCGAATAGCAGGCCGGTCTTGGTGGCCTGAATGACTGCAGGTACGGGCTTACCATCCCTCATCAGGGTAGTCAGGGTCGGTTGAGCAGGGAGGTCATAGTCAAAGATGTCATGGTGGATGGTTTGATAATGCCAGACAACTTCACCGCTTCTGGTGTCCAGCGCCACCAGCGAGTTGGCATAGCGGTTGTCGCCGGGCCGGTTGCCACCGTAAAAATCCGGGCTGGGGCTGGAGGTAGGGAGGAAGACCAGATGATTGGCTGCATCGACGGACATCGGGGCCCATACATTGGCATGTCCTGTGGTTTGCGCCGAATCTTTCTGCCAGTCGCTGGCCATCGTTTTCTGTATGGGATCGAAAGTCCAGACCAGTTCACCACTGACCGCGTCAAAGGCCCGCACTATGCCTCTCGGGGCGTCAGCCCGAAGATTATCGCTGATCGCAGAACCGACGATAACCTTGCCATCGGCTATAGCTGGGGGTGAGGTAATCTGAAACTCGCCTGGCCAGGCCAGGCGCATACCTGGATTGATCGTCACTTCACCATTGTCACCAAAGGCGGGACAGCGCTTGCCAGTGCGGCTGTCCAGCGCAATCAGGCGGCGGTCGTTGGTACCCATAAAAATGGTGCCGGCGCAGGTGTCCACGTCTGCGGCTGAGTCATTTTGCCAGTAACTGACACCGCGGCAGATGTACTGATTTGCGGGATATTGCTCCAGGCTGATTTGGGGGTCGAAGCGCCATTTTTCGGTACCAGTTCCCGGGTGCAAGGCAATGACTTCATTAAATGGCGAGCAGAATATCAGGCTGTCTTCGACCAGTACCGGGGTCACCTCCATAGCAGACTGTTTGACTGCCTCTGGCCTGCTTTTCATATCACCTGTCTGGTACTGCCAGGCGATGCTCAGCGACTCGACATTGTCAGGTGTGATCTGATCTGCTTCTGAATACCTTTGACCGCCCGCATCACCGCCGTAGGACGGCCAGCCAGCGCCTGTGGCAAGCGCTGATGACAGAATGATGGCCACGCCTAAAAGCATGGCCCTGAAGATGTTTCCAGATGGCTTCTGCGACGATGGTGGTAACGCACATCTGCGCGATTGATTATTTCCAGACATCAGATAGTCCCAAAGGTGGTTGGCAGAATATGCAAATCTGCAGGTAAAGATATGCAGCATATTCTGCCAACCAACCGTCAGGGGCAAGCCGTTAAGGCAGAAACCCGGGTTCAGGATTCGCGATATTGCTGATCCGAAGGACCGCCAGGACCAGGTAAGCTGGTGGTGATGGGCAGCGATGAGAAGCTACCCCCGAGATAGATGCCAGTGAGGCCAATGCCGGTTCCCGGATAGGGCCCGGCCACGTTGGATGATTCGAGACTGAGGCTGATCTGACTGACATCGTAGTTCGCCAGCCAGTCGATTTCGAGATAGCTCATACCACCACTAACCTGATCAATTTGCTGTGTTGTTAATTCTGAAATCATGTTGTTCTCCTTGGTTCTGATTGGTATCCGCCAGGCAAGCCACCGACAGATGACACCAGTCTGGCTGCATTCATCAGTGGCGCAGAGAAGAGAAAACCGAAGGTTGCGGGCAGAAAATTACCCTGTGCCGTTCAGGTTAACCGGTGACGCTGAAGCGGGACATTGACCGTCACCGGGTCAGGCACGAGCTTACAGATGGCCACAGCGATCTGCCGGCACCCGGAACCACATCGCACCATTGCCGTCACCCGGAACAACTCGCTGGTAAGCGCAAACAACGTTGCCGTTGCTGTCGGTACTCTTCATCCAGGTTGTGCCATCAGACTGAGTTTTGGTTCTGGTGCCGGGGCTGTGAAGCAAGGTAGGCACAATACTGGCGCGTATGAAAGCGGGCTCGGATTCCTGACCCGGAAAATCCGCGGTACTGAAACTGCGAAATGGCTTTGGCTGTGGTATACCACTTTTGCGCAGATCAGTCAGAGCCTCGATGATACGAAGCGGTGGCTGATTGACGCTTGCGGACCGGTCTGTCTGTGATTCGGGTGGCGGCGATTCAGTGGGCAGGGGGTTCGGCGCCGGGATTGGCCGGGGTACCGGCAGTGACTGTTGCGGCTGTTGATCTTTGACTGGCTCTGGCTGTTTTTCAGGCTGCTTAGTCTGCTCAGGCTGCTTCTCTGGCTCAGGCTGCTGATGCCAGGGTTGCAGATCAACTCGTAGGGTGCTGACAGATATTGTCGGTTCTGTTTGCGGGAGGTTAAGCCAGAACAGTACCGGCAAATGCCCACCTGCCGCGAGCATCAACGCCATTAACAGTGATGGTCGTGGCGCGGGGGAAGGGCGCAGGTATGTGTCTGGCATTTGCATTTCTGTTAGAGTCAAAGACCCTGAACTGGTTCAATGCACTGTTATGTGCGAAGCAATAAAAGCCGCACTGGCGAGTGACAAGACTATTGATATTGTTACGACGGGCAAGAAATCCGGGATGCCCAGAACCACCGAGATATGGTTTAACCGGGTGGAAGACAGGATCATCATTTGTGGCACGCCAGGCTCCTCAGAAGAAGGTGGCAGTGGCTATCAGCCACGGCACTGGTTAGCTAACCTTCGTGCCCGGCCGAATTTTCAGTTCTGTCTGAAAGAGTCAGTGCAGGCCTGCCTGCCAGCACGGGCAGTGGAGATTACAGATGCGGCGGACCGGCGCTATATCATGATGCACCCGGCGACCCAGTGGTATCGTGATCATGTCACTGATCCTGAGGATCTGGTACGTGACTCACCGATAATCGAAGTGTTTCTTGAAGGCTACCCGCACGCCTGACGATTTCTTCTTCAACTCGCCAGATTCGGTCCTGACCCCAACAGGCAAACGGGGTCTGATCGATGCCACCGGTAACCCGGAAGCTGGGCACACCCCACAGGCCATGGTTCAGCATGGCGGTGATATTTTCATCCAGTAATGCTTCCCAGTCTTCATCTGCTGCAGCCTCCGTCAGCGCATGCCAGTCGATACCCGCCATTGCGGCGACGGTTTGTAAACCCTGAGTTGAATTGATGTTGATTCCCCGTGCCCACGCAGCTTCCAGATAGGCCGTGACGAATTCACTCCCCTTGTTCAGTTTGACCGCGCCCGGGTAAAGGGCAAAAGCCTTGCGAACCGGTTCGCCAATGGGATCGACGATGTTGCCAAAAGGTACCTGGCGGAATCTCGCTTCCCGGGCGGCATCGGTAATGATGTAGTGCTGTTTGGGAAAGGGCGCGCTGACCCCACGCATCATCATTGGCATGACCGGACGAATGATCAGGTTCACACCGCTTCGGTCAGCCAGGTCCAGCACCCGGCGATGACCGATAGCCGTGTAGGGGCTGCGCAGGGAAGGGAAGTACTCTAACTGAACGTGACTGGCCTGCAGATTGTCGGCCGGGGCAGGTGTGGGCTCTGGTACCACAGTCGTACCCGGTTTCTTGCTGAATCCTTCGGCTTGCAGTCGCGCTTCCAGCACCCGGATTCTGTCGACACCCCAGTACCATTCCCCATCGAACCAGAACATCGCACTCTGATAGTGACCCAGGCGCTGACGCATTTGATTGCCTGCAGCAATGGCTTTCGCTGTGGTTGGGTCAAGCCCAGCATCTTCCGGCAATTGCCCGGTGCGAAGCTTTAAACTGACATCCGCTGCTTTGTTCTCAATATCGGCAAGACCGGCATGGGCAGCAATGACATTATTGGCATGATTAATTTGCCCGGCTGTAAACTGACTTCGGGGCGGTAGGCGCAGTCCGTATCCCACCGCAATAAGGCTGGCGTCTTTTTCTGTCCAGGCCATATAGCGGCTGGCGTCGCCCTGAAACTCTGCTGCTGGTGCCGACACCAGATGAAACAAGATTTCAGTGCGGTAAGCCGCTTGCAGCCTTGATAAGACCTGAACCGCCAGTTGACTGTGGGGGTCGTCTACCTGATGAAAATAGTGAATGACTGGCGGCTTACCCGCCAGAGTTCTGCCAAGTCTGGCGCGTCGTTGTCGGAATTTCTGATAACCCGCAGAAGCCAGTGTATTGATGACTGTCGATTTAATGCGGGTTTTCAGTGCCATGGTGCTATGCCTGCAACAGTGAATCGGCGCCGGTTCCTGCCAGTATTTCGTTGACCTGTGAGCGGTGCTCTTCGTTCAGGGACTGCCAGGCTTCCCTGATCCACATCAGGCACTTGGCCTGATAAGGAAAGGCCGGTTGTGACCAGGGTTTACCATCGATGGTCGTACTGAAGTCTTTTTCCCCGTTCATCACCGCCTGGGCGTTAGCCAGCAGTGCGGGCGCATAAACCTTGCCTATTTCAGTCAGAAAGGGCCTCAGATTGTCCGCCAGGGTTGGAATATCTGCCCATTGACTGTCATCGACCTGATGGCCACTCAGATCATCGACTCTGTCGGTCCAGGCATAGACCCTGAGCGCGCGCTGCAGACAAATGGCAGAAGGGGTGGGATCAAAGTGGCTGAGCTGAGTCATCTGGGCATAAATACCAAAATCTGCCGAGGCAGGGCGACTGCCCAGAACATATCCCTGCTTTTCGATCAACTTGTCCATGATGTCCAGAAAGCGCAGATAACTGTCTTCGATGACAGGCGCAGTGATATCGTTAGAACCGACCACATATAACCGGTCGATTTGCCGCCGGGCGATATTTTCACTCAGACCTTTCAGTTGCTCGTCTGATGCCTGAATAGCACGCCAGCGTGGCAATATGGCGCCAGCCTTGTGAATATCATCGTCGTAATACCAGCGGTAATGGAACATAGCCTTGGTCAGCCATTCGTCGGCATAGTCTTCGATCAGATAGTTCAGGAACGCTGCCACCGGATTGCCGGGAATGGTTTCCCGACCGCTGAATTCAGTCTCGAACCGCCGGATGAGTGGGGTTGAATCCACGACTGCTTCAATTTCACCCCGCTCATTCGGCAGGTAGAAAGTCGGCAGCAACTCTACTTTTGGCCGGGGCAACCCGAGAGAACTGGCCGGGTCACCGATAAAAAATTCATAACGTATATGGCGGTAGCGCATATAGGCGATCATTTTGCGGGTGTAGGGTGAGCCGGGGGCGCCTTTCAGACGCAGCGGTTCGCTGAGGGTCATGGCTGTTTCCTGAGTTAATTCAATCCATTAATTCTGCCATTAATAGCATGGTCATAGCCGAATCTCAAACGTTCCCTGTCGTCTGCAGGTTCCTGCCGCTGTCGTCGGTTTCCCGCTATGGGCCATGTAACTTACCGAAACCAGTTTCTCCCATGGTTCATCAGGTCAGCGAAAGTCCCGGGACTTCAGCGAAAAATGCTCCAGATAGTGGCTGTAGTCTTCCACGTGGCCGGCGATAACATGAATGACTGAATCCTGTCTTTCCATCACGCCTTTTATTTTCAGCAACCGGCCCTGCACGATGGCAGTTCTGAAGCGTTCCAGAATACGGGTCCATATCACCACATTGATGTTATTGGTTTCATCCTCAAGGGTCAGGAACAGTACGCCGGATGCCGAAGACGGGCGCTGACGGCCAGTGACAATGCCAGCGACCTGTACAAAGCGCCCGTGATTGAGGTGCTCAAGGTCATCGGCTGTATTGAACTGACTGAAAGGTTCGCCGGCTTCCCGCAGCATGGCCAGCGGATGGCGACCCAGGGTCAGCCCAAGGCTGCGATAGTCGGCCCGCAAATCATCTGCTTCTGAAGGTGGTGGCAGATATAACTGACCATTTTCAGCCACCATAGATTCTGGCGCTTCATGGTCAAGGGCAACGGGCGAAAGAATACCTTTCACATCCCAGTGAGTCTGATAACGATGGCCAGACAGGGATTTCAGTGCGCCGCCTTCTGTCAGGCGGGCAAGGTCGCCCTTATCGAGTCTGGCTCTGCGCGCCAGTTCATCGACATTGCGGAAGGACGCCTGCTCCCTGGCATGTATGATTCTGACTGCCGCATCTTCCCTTAGCCCCTTGATCCGCTGTAAACCCAGTCGAATGGCAGGCTGGCGAGAGAAGCCCTCATTTTCGAACGAAGGGGCTTCCAGGGTCGATTCCCAGTCGCTGAACAGCACATCTACAGGTCTGACTTCAATGTCATGGCGAACCGCATCCTGAACCAGTTGAGAAGGAGAGTAGAACCCCATGGGTTGGCTGTTCAGCAAACCACAATAAAAGGCAGAAGGTTCATGGCGCTTCAGCCAGGACGAAAAATACACCAGCAGGGCAAAACTGGCCGCATGAGATTCCGGAAACCCATAATCACCAAACCCTTTGATCTGCTCGAAGATGCGTTCCGCAAAGTCCTGATCGTGACCACGTTCCAGCATGCCGTTAATCAGCTTGGGTCTGAAGACATCCAGCCCGCCTTTGCGCTTCCAGGCTGCCATGGCGCGCCTTAACTGGTCTGCCTCGCCGCCGGTAAAACCTGCGGCTACTACTGCCAGTTTGATGACCTGCTCCTGAAAAATAGGTACACCCAGCGTTCGCTCCAGCACTTCCCGTACTGCCTCGTTAGCATAGGTGACCTCTTCTTCACCATTTCTGCGTTTAAGGTAAGGGTGCACCATATTGCCCTGGATAGGGCCGGGACGCACGATAGCGACCTCGATGACCAGATCATAGAAACAGGCGGGTTTGAGCCTGGGCAACATGGATATCTGCGCGCGGGATTCAACCTGAAACACGCCCACACTGTCACCCCGTTGCAACATCTTGTAGGTGAGGGGATCTTCCGGAGGAATTTTGTCCAGGCTGAGACGAGTGCGCCGGTACTGATTCACCATATCGATGGATTTGCGAATTGCCGTCAGCATTCCCAGCGCCAGTACATCAACTTTCAGCAGACCCAGCGATTCCAGATCGTCCTTGTCCCACTGAATGATCGTGCGGTCTGCCATGGCCGCATTTTCAACTGGTACCAGATGCGACAGTGGGCCGCTGGAAATAATAAAGCCCCCAACATGCTGGGAAAGGTGACGGGGAAAACCCAGTATCTGATTCACCAGCGCCATGAACTGACCAATCACCGGGCTGCCGGGATTGATTCCCGCTTCCGAAAACCGTTCCAGAAGTACGTCTTTCTTATCCCACCAGGACAGGGTGCCTGCCAGTTTTTCCACCAGTTGCAGATCCATGCCCAATGCCTTGCCTACATCCCTGACGGCACTCTTGGGGCGATAGGTAACAACGGTGGCCGCCAGTGCCGCACGATGGCGACCGTATTTTTTATAGATGTACTGAATGACTTCTTCACGACGCTCGTGTTCAAAGTCCACATCAATATCCGGTGGTTCATCCCGCTCTTTGGAAATGAATCGTTCAAACAGCAGGCTGACCCTGGCCGGGTCTACTTCTGTAATACCAAGGCAATAACAAACCGCACTGTTGGCGGCAGAACCACGGCCCTGGCAAAGAATTTTCTGGCTGCGGGCAAAGTGCACAATGTCGAATACCGTGAGGAAGTAGTATTCGTACGCTAATTCCCTGATCAGTTTCAGTTCTTTTTCGATGGTATCCCGAACTTCAGGCTTAATGCCTTCCGGCCAGCGCCGCTGTACGCCTTCTTCCACCAGTTGGCGCAGATATCCGGCCGGCGTCAAATGGGGTGGCACCAGTTCTTCCGGGTATTCATAACGCAGTTCGTCCAGCGAGAAATCACAAAGATCAGCGATATGCATGGTCTCTTTGATCAGCGCCTGCGGATAGATCTGATGAAGCAACGACAGGGGACGAAGGTATTTTTCTCGATTGGCGAACAGCAATTTGCCAGCCAGGCGCACCGACTGGCGCATCCTGATCGCCGCCACCACATCCTGCAGTGCCTTACGGTCAGGTTCATGCATATGTACATCGCCGCAGGCCACCATGGGTATCGAAAAGGTTTTAGAGAGATTGAAGATATGCCGGTAGACATCAATCTCCTGACCATCAGGGAAGATGCCAGCACCAATCCACAACCGGCTTCCGAACAGGTCTTTGAGTGTTTCAGCGGTTTTAAGGTCCTCTTGCCGGCGATCATCCGGTAACCAGATAGCCAGACACTGATCCATGCCATAACGAATATCTTTCAGGCTGAGTTGATACTCGCCTTTCTCGGACCTTCTTCGACCGATGGTGATAAGGTTGCTGATTTGCCCATAGCCCACCCGGTTGGGTGCCAGCAGAATCAGGTGGATATCGTCACCCAGATAAAACTGGCTGCCCACAATCAGTTTGATGCCGCATTCGCGGGCCGCCACATGGGCCTTTACCACTCCCGCCAGCGAGCATTCATCAGTAATGGCAATAGCGCCATAGCCGAGCAAATAGGCCTGTTTGACCAGCTCTTCCGGATGAGAGGCACCGGTCAGAAAGGTGTAATTCGAGACACAATGAAGCTCCGCATAGGAACCGTTGAGGGACCTGCGAGCCGGCTTTATGACGCCTGTATTGTGTATTGGCTGGTGCATCTGTTTCTGTATCCGGAAGGGAGTAAAACTGTATATAAATACAGTAACTGTAAAAATATACAGCAATGTACCGAAGGGTCAAGAGGGAATGACAGCTGAGATGAATTCCCCAGATAAGCAGCTGACGGATGGTCATATGGACAGGGCCTGCTCATATCTGTGCAGGCTGCAGGGGCAGGGTAGACGATGCTGTAGTATGCTTAGTGCCAATATCCGTGCTTTGTAAAAAGGAACCAGGCTTGTGAAGTATTCCGTCTCAGAAGATGATCTGGCATTTAAACGGCAGGTTGAAAGCTGTCAGTTTCCAGTCGCAGAATTCGATCACAGGGCTCATCTGCGTCTGGCTTATATTTACCTGGCCGGCAACAGTGTCGGCGTAGCTGTACAGCTGATGCGCAGAACCTTAACCGGTTTACTGACACATGTGGGTATTGACCCTGCTCAGAAATATCATCAGACACTGACTGAAGCCTGGATACTGGCTGTGTACCATTTTATGAAGCGCTCAAATGGTTCAGATTCAGCTGATGGGTTTATCGACAAAAATACAGTGCTGCTGGATTCAAAAATCATGCTGACGCACTATTCAGAGGAGCTGCTGTTTTCAGAGCAGGCCCGGGTAGCCTTCGTTGAGCCAGACCTGGATCAGATCCCCAGGTATGCCGCCTGAGTGCCAGCCCGAATGTCGCGGTGACCTGAACCTGTTGGTCAGGTCATCCCGCTTTTCAACTGAACTGCAATCTCAGAATTTAGCTGTTCCGATGAGTCGCCACTCAGACCCGACCGGAGATCCAACATTTTGTCCTGACTGTGGTGTGCCATTCACCATAGGCCAGTAATGTACCTGACCATTGGCGTTTCTCCACAGAATGTCATCTGCGCCATCACTGTTGATATCGCCGGTACCTATCAGTGTCCAGCCGGAGCTTGCCGGTACCGGACTGCCAACATTCTTACCTGGTTGCGGCTGACCGTTAACCATCGGCCAGAAATGCACCTGACCGGTATTGTGTTGCCAGACGAGGTCATCATTGCCATCGTTATTCAGGTCCCCTGAGCCCATCAGGCGCCACTCGGGCCCGACAGGGCTGCCGACATCCTTGCCAGCCAGAGGCTGACCATTTTGCATCGGCCAGTAATGTACCCGCCCGGAATCGTGTCGCCAGATTAAATCATCAACACCATCATGATTAAGATCTCCAGCGCCGGTCAGTGTCCAGTCGTTGGGAACCGGATTACCTATGTATGCTCGTTGACTGCCATCCAGGGAAAACCAGGCTAATACATGGCCATTGTCGACTCTGCGCCAGATGATGTCATCCTGACCGTCACCATTCAGATCGCCAAACCCGGCTAGCTTCCACGCATTGTCCACCGGGTTACCGATATTAATGCCAGACTGAGTTTGCCCGTTAGCGACAGGCCAGTAATGAACCTGGCCAGCCTGATGCCACCACACAATAGCATTGGTCGACAGATTGACCGGGGCAGGGGCCGTAGTTGGTGCTGGTGCTGGTGCTGGTGCTGGTGCTGGTGCTGGCGCTGGTGCTGGATCCTGCACCGGGGAAGGGTTGCGTCCTTCTTTGGAACCAAAGTCGAACCAATGATCCAGAGCCTTCGCATAATTATTGCCAAACGCGGATTTAAGATCAGGATATCGTTCAACATAGTGATACAAACTAAAGGTTGGACTGGAAGTACGACCCTCTCTGATACCATGGTCCAGCCAGTGCTGGGTGGCGCGTCGAAGGTCATTGCCGAAAGCGTTCTGCAGATCCGGGAAAATACTCAGATAATATTGTGCATCCAGGACCGAAAGACGTCGGTCGTCTTTCACGTAACAGGTCTTCTGAACGCCAAACGCAGGATCCTCAATGCCGAATGAATCACCAAGACAGGTGAAGGGGCCGGTACCCGTGACTCTGACAAAGGTGGTACCCGCCCCGTAGTATCCTTCCCAGTTACCCAGAATATCGCACTGACCGAAATCGGTCGCACATGCCCGGTAGTCTGACGGCACCTGGCTCACCATGGCACCGCTGTCATATTTCACATAGCAGGTCTTCTGAACGCCGAATGCAGGATCTTCCACACCAAATGTCGTGGCCAGACAGGTGAACGGATTGCTTCCGCTGATCTTGAGGAACTTGCCATTGGCACCATAGTAGCCGCTCCAGTTGCCATAAATGACACACTTTCCGTAGTCGTTGGCACAAGCCTGATAGTCAGGTGGCACCTGGCTGGTGATGTAGTTTTCATCATAGATGTAGCACCCGAGTTGTTGGTTGCTATTAGCATTGACCAACTGCTTGTAGAGTGCATCACTGATGCCCAGTTGGCTCTTGTGGCAGACGAAACTGGTCTCACGGCTGCCAGCATGGGTGATCGTGATGTGCCCGCCAGGACCACCGATGACTCCCCGAAATCCACTATGGGTCTGACAATTGCTTCTGCCATCGAGAGCGCCATAAGGCGATACGATAGCGCACCCAAAGTGACCCGCAGGGATTGGCCCGGCGATGACACTGGTCCCGGAGTAAACCCCCAATGCCATACTGGGAGTGAACAACACGACACCGAATAGGACAGGTAAAATCAGGTTGTGGATTCGCATCTTCTTGCTCCGGCAACAAAAATGAATATTTACGATTTTTGATCAGAAAATACAATATCCGGTGGTCGGCAGATGATTAGCTGTCCTCTTTCTGAATTCACTGTTCATTGCTTTTTTCAATGCTCAGTTTTCAGAGTGACGGCAGTTCTGACACTCTTTTTTAAATCAGGGTTAGCGGTTGGCCGCACAGTGCTGACGTGGTCGTTAACCCTGATTTTCGTTAGTCCCCGATCTGTTCATTCAGATTGTCAGTCAAATACTCTCTGAGTCTTCTTACCGCAGGTGACTGTCCTTTCCTTGAAGGCATGAGCAAACTCAGGTGTGCTGTCCCTGCACGCCAGTCTGGCAGAACCCTGACCAGAGATCGGTTGTTCAGTTCCTCACGGCAGATGTAAGCCGGCAGGCTGACAATACCAAGCCCCTGCACCGCAGCGTGTTTCAGCGTGTTCATGTCATCACTGCACAATTGCGGACTGAATGGCACGCTGGTCTCTGCTCCTTCGTTATTGACAAGATTCCAGTGCCCGGTGACTGGCTGCCAGCCCGCCTTCAGGCTTCGCCTATTAATCAGATCAGCAGGAGACTCCGGAGTACCCGTTTCAGCCAGGTAGGCAGGGCTGGCATACAAGTGCCATGAAACCGTCGCCAGGTGGCGCTGAATAATGCCTGAATCAGGCAGGGTCTCTGTGTGACCGCGTATTGCCATATCAATCCCGGCAGAAATCAAATCTATAGTCTGGTTCGTCACCTGTTGCACCAGTTCAACTTCAGGGTGATCCGTCAGGAACTGCAGCAGTATTTCCCTTAAGGCAAACTGGGCAACCCCCACGGAGCAACTGATAGTCACGCGACCACTTAAAACAGTTTTCTGTGACTGAATGGCAGCTTCTGCAGCCTCCATTTCTTCCAGCAGCGCGTGCGCATGACGATAGAAGATCTTGCCAGACTCCGTAACGCTGAATTGCCGGGAGGTTCTTTCGATCAGTTTCACGTCCAGCCTGTTTTCCAGCCGGGCTATATGGCGACTAAGTCGTGACTTGGGCATATCCAGCGCTCTGGCGGCGGCTGTGAAGCCCTGTTTGTCGACGACGTGAACGAAATAGAAATAGTCATTCAGGTCTATCATCTGTAAGGGATATCCCAAGGTGGCGTTTTTATTGTTCCGTATACGGAACGGTATTATCCATTTTTGTGTCTTCAGGTCACTATTGTTCCGTTGATAGTATCTTTCCCGGTTTAACGATGAACAGACAGAGGAGAGAAAAAGATGGCTACACCAATACTTATGCCCAACAAGATGAGCCGTCATGGGGCGGTTGCGGATCATGGCTTGCTCGCTACTAACGGCAGGTCACTGGAAATTGGCACCGGTTTTAAGGCGTTGACTTTCAGAGAAAAAGACTTCCCCGGCGCTATGGACCCGCTGGTCATGGTCGATCACTACACCATGACGGAGCCAACTTTCGGGGTGCATCCCCATGCCGGACTGTCAGCTGTTTCGGTATTGTTTGAAGACAGCGAGGGCAGGTTCCACAACCGCGATACGCTGGGTAACGACTTCGACCTGCTGCCAGGGGATTTATACTGGCTCAAAGCCGGCGCTGGCGTTGTTCATGACGAATCGCCACGCCCCGGGGCAAGAATTCACGGTCTGCAGGTTTTCGTGAATTTACCTTCTGTCATCCGGTCAGGCGAGCCGGAATCTATGCATGTGAAAGCTCAGAGTGTTCCTGTTTTAGAAGGTGAGGGTACCCGTGTTCGTATCCTGCTGGGGTCTAGTAACGGTATAACCACACAGCAGTCACTGGCTGTACCCATGACCATTCTTGATGGCAGAGTCGACAAAGATGCGGGCTTTACTCATACCCTGGAAGAAGCACAGAGTGCCTGGATAGTGGCGATCGAAGGGCAGCTGGAACTGACAATCTCTGGCAGGGGAGTTACGCTTTCAGCAGGACAGGCAATCGCGGTGTCTGCTGCTGCGCTCGCAGAGATGAATGATCACCTTGTCTTGAGTATCGGTTTCACGAATAAGGGGGAAGCGTCAGCACACTTTGTTCTGTTCGCCGCTAAACCCATCGGCGAAACCTTTGTTCAGAAGGGCCCGTTCGTCATGGATTCTTTGGCAGATATTGAACGTGTTGAATCAGATTATCTCGCGGGTAAATTTGGGCGGCTGGCGTAGAGCTGTGAACCTGTTCATCTGCTACTTCAACTGATTGTCAGACGGTGACTGATGATCCTCGGGAAACCGATACTGGGGTGCCCGTAAATGATTGGGCTAACCTGCATCTGTAATTCTATTGGCGATAGCGGTGGCAGCATCGTTGCTATCCAGGTCAGTTACGTCGATCTTCTCAAATGGTAAATCATTGATCAGTTGCAACTTCAGTAGCGCGTAGTTGTAAAGGCTTTGATCGCCGCGCTTTTCTAACCGCAATGCCAGTTCAGCGGGAGTGCATACTATGTAAATCTGTATGACTTTAAGCTGTGAGAAATACGTAAGCGCTCCGCCATCGACGTATTGAAGCTACTTTGAAACTTTGTTAGCTACCAGATACTGTTCCAAGGTAACCGGATCAGTATGCCAAGGCAATAAGGTGTCCAGATCTTCAGGCCCGGAGATTTGTGGCAAATGTGTAAAAACGTGCTTCAGATAGGTGTATGTGTTTAGTCCATTGGCTCGTGCGGTTTCGATCAATGAGTACAAGGTTGCGCTTGCCGCAGCACCTTCAACTGATTGGCTAAACAACCAGTTCTTGCGGCCAAGCGCAAATGGCCTGATGGCGTTCTCAACTGGATTGTTGTCGATGTTTAATCGTCCGTCCTGAAGATAGACTATTAATCTCGGCCACTCGGATTGAAGGAAAGTGATTGCCTTGCCTAACAAGCTTTGTGGGTTGACCAGTCCCTGGCAGAAGTCAACTTCCCCATTGGCATGCAGCAGGCAAGTTTTTCTATCACCTGCCGTTGTGCCGCCAACACCAGCGGTTGCAGCAGGCAGCTACTATCTGCAATCTATATGGTTCAAAGGCATATTTGTTTTATAACGAACCCGTTTTAAAGAAAAGCTACTTCTGATGTTGTCTATTCCCTGCAAAGGGGTTAATCGAATATCCAGGAATTGCTGATACACATTGAGATCAGGAACTACCACACGCATTAAATAGTCAAAATCCCCGGTCATCAAATAGCACTCCATAACCTCAGGCCATTCTGCTACGGCTTTCTCAAACTTAAGCAGGTTTTTCTTGGCCTGATGATTCAAGGTTACCTGTATAAACACGCTCACCGATAAGCCAATTTTATCAGGGTCCAGCAAGCTTACCCGGCTGCGTATATATCCTTCTTCCTCTAAAATTTTGACTCTTCGCGAACACGGCGAAGGAGACAGGCAAATTTTATCGGCCAATTCCATATTTGAGAGGCAAGCGTTGGATTGCAAAGCCTCTAAAATTTCCCGGTCAATATTGTCAAGTTTGTGTTTAGCCATTTTTATTTCCGATAAATTATACAAACAGGCATCACTTTGTAGAGCCATTTCCAGGAAATAACAAAATATTTAAAGGTATTAGCAGAATCAGCTAACTTAACTACATGTTTATATGTAAAACACCAGTATGTTAGCAATTTGCTTCATATATTGGTATGACTCACCATCGCTTTGCATGTTAATTTTCGCCATCTAACTTCGATACTCTTTAACCATCACCAAGAGCGGCCCACGCCAAATGAACACTAAATCACTCAGTCTCCATGTGCCTGAACCAACCACTCGGCCAGGTGATGCTCCGGACTTCAGCTATATCGATATCCCCAACGCGGGTTCTGTGCGACGACCAGATATTCATTGTGATCCACAAGCTATGCGAGACCTTGCTTTCGATCTGATTCGTGTAATGGATGACGAGGGTAACGCTGTCGGCTCATGGAATATTGAGTTGAGCAATGAAGTGCTAATCAAAGGTCTGCACGACATGCTTAAGACACGCATCTTTGATGAACGAATGTTAATGGCCCAACGCCAGGGAAAAACATCCATCTATGTTCAGTGCCGCGGCGAAGAGGCCATTGCCTGCGCACAAAGAGCGGTATTAGAAAAAGGCGACATGTGTTTTCCCACCTATCGCCAGCAGGGGTTATTAATTGCCCAGGATTTCCCTATTGAAGCCATGATTTGTCAAATTTACAGTAATGCTAAAGACAAACTCGGCGGCAGATCCTTACCTTTTTTCTACTCTGAAAAAGAGTTTGGTTTTTTTTCAATATCAGGCAACCTTGGCACCCAATTTATGCAGGCAGTGGGTTGGGCGATGGCTTCAGCCATCAAGGGCGATACCAGAATAGCCTCGGGCTGGATCGGGGATGGTGCAACAGCCGAAAGTGATTTCCATGCAGCCTTAGTCTTTGCGTCTGTTTATAAACCGCCCGTTGTGATGAATGTGGTCAATAACCAGTGGGCTATATCTTCTTTTCAAGGCATTGCCGGTGGCTCAGCCAATAATTTTGCTTGCCGCGGGCATGGCTACAACGTTCCGGCACTGCGCGTTGATGGCAACGATTATCTTGCTGTTTATGCAGCTTCTCAGTGGGCCGTTGAGCGAGCAAGAAGCAATCTCGGCCCCACTTTAATTGAGTGGGTCACCTATCGCGCTGCCGCTCACTCTACATCAGATGACCCAACCAAATATCGTCCAGAGAACGACGCGGAGAGCTGGCCCTTGGGCGACCCTATCGAGCGTCTCAAAACCCACTTGATAGCTAAAGGCGCATGGGATGACGCCCGACACAACGCCATGATCGACCAGCTTAAAACTGAAGTGAAGGCCGCTGCTAAAGAAGCTGAGAAGCATGGCACATTAGGCAAAGGCCCAGTACCCGGCGCTGCCGAAATGTTTAACCATATTTATAAAGAACTTCCTCCGCACCTACGCAAGCAGCGCCAAGAAGCTGGGGTATAGCAATGAATACAAAACAACAAGATAAAGACCTGGCGTCTGGTAAACACATCCCCAGAAAAAACATGTTAGAGGCCATTCGTGACGCTTTAGATATAAAACTGGGCGATGACGAGAACGTGGTTATTTTTGGTGAAGATGCAGGATATTTTGGTGGTGTCTTTCGCGCTACTGAAGGCTTGCAGAAAAAATATGGTAAATCACGTGTTTTTGATACGCCTATCAGCGAGCTTGGGATAATTGGAGCTGCTGTTGGCATGGCAGCCTACGGATTAAGACCCGTACCTGAAATACAATTTGCCGATTACATTCTGCCAGCTTTTGACCAAATAGCCTCTGAAGCAGCCAGATTACGCTATCGCTCTGCTGGCGAGTTCACTGCACCTATTACCATTCGTGCACCTACTGGCGGCGGCATTTTTGGTGGTCAAACACATAGCCAAAGCCCCGAAGCCTTGTTTACTCATGTCGCCGGTTTGAAAACCGTTATCCCATCGAACCCATATGATGCCAAGGGGCTTTTAATCGCTGCAATAGAGGATGATGATCCCGTTATTTTCCTGGAGCCTAAACGTCTCTACAACGGCCCCTTTGATGGGCACCATAATCGCCCCGTTACCCCTTGGTCAGCACACGAGACGAGCAAAGTTCCTGAGGGACATTACACCGTGCCATTAGGCAAGGCTGCAGTTACGCGTACAGGTCAAGAAGTTACCATTCTCTCCTATGGAACCATGGTTCATGTTGCAAAAGCTGCTGCTGAAGAAACTGGCATTGATGCTGAAATTATCGACTTACGTACCCTGCTACCACTAGACGATGAGACTATTGCCACCTCGGTAAGGAAAACCGGCCGCTGTGTTGTGGTACATGAAGCGACTAAAACCAGTGGCTTTGGCGGCGAGTTAATAGCGATTGTTCAAGAACTGTGCCTCAACTACCTTGAGGCACCGATAGAACGTGTTACTGGCTGGGATACACCTTACCCGCACGCTCAAGAGTGGGATTACTTTCCTGGCCCTGATCGCGTCGGTGCGGCACTCAAAAAAGTCATGGAGGCCTGAGTCATGATCGAGAAAATGATGGGTAACTATATCATCACCATGCCCGATATCGGAGAAGGTATCGCCGAAGTTGAAATCGTTGAATGGAATATAGAAGTTGGCGCAACAATAGAAGAAGATGATCTGCTTTGTACGGTGATGACTGATAAAGCCGCGGTTGAAATCCCATCGCCCGTTGATGGCAAAGTCACATGGATCGGCGCAGCCGTTGGCGATTTTTTAGCAGTAGGGTCTGATTTTATACGCCTTCAGGTTGCGGGTGAGGGTAATGCTGATGGCGATTCGAAAATTGAATCATCTGAGGCAGAAATAACTACACCGATTAAAACAAAGGTCGATAAGGTCGCAATCTCAGCCGATGACAGAGCTGAAGAAAGTGAGCCAGCAACCGCGAAGCAAGCGAAATCCATAAGCAACTCCGCAAACACAACCTCTAAAGCACGTCCGCCTGCAAGTATGTTTGGTGCACCGAGACCAGAGGGTGAAAAAGCTATCGCCTCCCCAGCCGTTAGGCAACGCGCTCGCAATGCAGGTGTTAATTTAAACTATGTGCGCGGTAGCGGCCCTTCGAATCGTATTACCCATGAAGACCTGGACGATTTCATTAAGGGTAATACGGCAGCGATACCTGGCGGACCACTCATCAATACCTCAGTAAAAGAAATTAAAGTGATGGGACTACGCCGTCGTATCGCCGCAATCATGCAAGATACCATGCAACGTATACCGCACTTTACCTATGTCGAAGAGGTAGATGTTACTGAGCTGGAATCCTTACGCGCAAAGCTGAATCTAAGGCGTCGTGATGATCAACCCAAACTCACCATGTTGCCGTTTTTTATCAAGGGATTAGTAAAATCATTAAAAGCCTACCCTCAAATGGGGTCACATTTTGACGATGAAAACGAAGTGGTTTATCAATATGGTGGCGCTCATATCGGTATCGCAACACAAACACCCAATGGTTTAGTTGTACCCGTCGTTAAACACGCAGAGGCACTGGATATCTGGCAGTGTGCAGAGGAAGTCAAACGCCTGAGCGAAGCCGCACGCAATGGCAAATCGGCGCGCGAAGAGCTGACAGGGTCATCTATAACCATCTCAAGTCTTGGACCAATGGGCGGCATCGCGACGACACCAGTGATCAACTCACCTGAAGTCGCCATTATTGGTGTTAACAAAATAGCCAAACGACCAGTTTGGATAGACGCCGCATTTGTACCCAGAGACATCATGAATTTATCGTCCTCTTTCGATCACAGAATCATTGACGGTTGGGAGGCCACACAATTTATTCATCACTTAAAAGACTTTCTGGAATCACCAGCAAGTCTATTTATAGAGGAGTAGGTATGAAATCTATTTCCTGTAAAGTTCTTGTAGTTGGCGCTGGGCCTGGTGGCTATGTTGCGGCCATTAGAGCGGGGCAACTAGGTCTGGACACCGTTATAGTTGAAGCTGATAGAGTAGGGGGCACTTGTTTAATTCGAGGCTGCATCCCCTCAAAAGCACTGATTCACGCGGCCACTCGCTACGAAGAGCTTTGTGCTCATGCGAATAAAGAAAAATTAGGTATTTCTCTTGGCAGTAAACCCGAACTCAAGTTTACGAAAACAATCGCCTGGAAAGACAGTGTTGTGGATAAACTTAACGGTGGCGTTGAAGCGCTGTTAGAAAAAGCGGGCGTTCATATCATTGAAGGCTGGGCTAATTTTTCTGATGCAAAAACATGCACTGTTGAGACAGCAGATGGAGCGCTAAGCATAAAGGCTGAGCACGTTATTTTGGCTAATGGTTCCAGCGCCACGGAACTACCCAACATTCCCTATGGCAAAAATGTAATTTCATCCACTGAGGCATTACAGCTTGATGAAGTTCCCGAGAGCCTGGCTATTATTGGCGCAGGATACATCGGTTTAGAGTTAGGCATAGCCTATCGAAAACTTGCCGCCAAAGTGACTTTTGTTGAAGGAATTGATCGTATCCTGCCGCTTTACGATAAAGAAATAACTCGTCCGATTGAAATGTGGTTAAAGAAACATGACACCCAGGTGATCTTTCAAGCTCGCGCACAAAGCGTGACAGAGGTAAACGGTAAGCCCGTACTGATCTATACCGACAAGAACGGCGAAGAACAGCAGTTGCCAGCCGACAAAGTGCTAGTAACTGTCGGCCGCCGCCCCAATACCCTTGGTTGGGGTTTGGAAAAGATGTGTATCGATATGAATGGTCCATTTATCAAGGTGGACGACCAGAATCGTACTGCAATGAAAAATGTTTGGGCCATCGGTGATCTTGTTGGCGAACCCATGTTGGCTCATAAGGCTTCAGCACAAGGGGAAATGGTTGCAGAAATTATTGCCGGCCACCGTCGCGCTTTCGACCCTGTTGCAATCCCGGCTGTGTGCTTTACAGAACCCGAAATTGTTGGCGTTGGCTTAACTCCTGGTGAAGCGCAAGCCCAAGGCTATGAGACGCTTGTTGGTAAATTCCCTTTTGCCGCTATTGGCAAAGCGTTAACGATGGAAGCGGGGAGTGATGGCGGCTTTGTTCGGGTAACCGCTCGCAAAGACAATCAAGTCATCCTTGGCATCCACGCGGTTGGAGCTCACGCTGCAGAGCTCAGCGGGGAATTCGCGCTGGCTCTTGAAATGGGTGCTCGCTTAGATGATTTGGCTCACACCATACATGTACACCCCACCTTAAGTGAAGCGACGATGGAAGCGTCAATGTCTGCTCTTGGCAAGGCGATTCATATTGGCATTTAGCGCTACCTCTAAATTTAGTCAGGGGTAAACTGTGCTGGATGCATAAGACAGGCAATGTATTAAATTACATTGTCAAAGTCGGTGCTGGAGAAAGCCAAACAGGGGTAGCATGAAGTCTGGATGGCAGAAAGTCGGGCAGACGCAGAGAATGTCTTCGATGTGTGTGTGAAACGCTTTGTTGCATTATATTCTTGCAATGCCAGTCTTTTTCAACAATGCTGATTTTCGGAACACCCGCCCGGATAGTGGAATTGGCGGTAATATCAAAAAGCTGGAGGAGGGCCAATTGCCTATGGAAACCGACGAGATCTACTTTTCGCATTTGAAAGAGGGCCATTCATTTCCGGCCTACCTTTTCTCAGTCTCTGACGATGACGCGTCGATATATGATCGTTGCACGCCGTCGATCGGATTACAGGGGCCGAAGAGATTGGAACAAAGGTTGTCGGAGGAAGCTCGCCAAGAGCCGAGGCCGCTATCACCCCTTCAGCTTTCCAATATGTCCGGGATGCGGGCTGCAATTAAAATGCCTGAGGGCTGCGTACTCGCAAAAGAACTGATCGAAATGAAAGCGCCTTCGTTTTCAGGAGATCATTTGCAGATGACGATTCAAGTAGAGAGGAAATATATTAAGAACGAGCGAAAATTCGTTGATATGCGCATCGACGTAACGAACCTTGATCGCCAATCAGACGCAATTTCAATCCGGAGGACGCTGGTGTGGTCGAAGTGAAAAATACACAAAATGTCGACCTGGAAGTAGGCGATACTTTCACAGGCAAAAGGGCTGGAGTAACGTTTGAGGAAGTGTGTGATTTTGGAAACCTTCTGGGTTTTAACGGAAAAATTCACACAGATATAGAATATGCCAAGACAACGCCCTTTGGTGGCGTGATTGTTCAGGGATTGCTGATCCTCGCACCAATAGAGTCAATGGCGCGCCGCATATTTGGTGAAGAAAATTGGCTCCATTCTGGGCGGCTCGAAAGCAAGTACGTGGGGATGACGGGGCTTGGTGAAGAAATAAGCTATCGGGCGACTGTCGAAAAAATAGAAGCGGGAGAAATTTCCTTATCGTTCGACTGCAAGACCCAGTCAGGCAAGACAGTCATTGTTGGTCAGGCAATCTTGGATACGGATTGAGTAGGATCATGACGCAACTGCGCCTCCACAATAGGCCGGAGCAATTCGATACTGCGCTTGCAGGTGCTGAGTCTGAGCAATTTGGTCATATGTACTGTTTACCTACTATGTTTAAGACTTAATTGGTTTTGGGAAAAAGGAAAGTGCCCTCTGCGTGAAAATGTAGCAGCTTATCTTGACTGCGGGCAGACAGGTGTTGAGAACAGGAGAATGCGTGAGTGTACTATCAACCCGACATTTTCAGAGAAGCTGAAAAGTCGTTGGTACCGAGGGCTTCTCTATGATATGGGTCATAAATTATTGAATATAAGGAAATAATATTTTATATGCTCTATATATACCCCCATAAGAACCCCCAAGCGTGGCTCGTTCTTACCTCTTGAAAATATCGCCCCGTTTCGAGCACGTTCTTAGAAGGCGTAAAGAAATTATTTTTTTGTTCCCACGACTCCGTGATATTTGACACTACTCGCGTAAATTAGCCCATCTGACCAAATCCGGTCTTCGCCTGGAGGACAGAAAAGGTTGTCAGTGATTAATGGGGGGCACTGATCCAAGACTCCGCCACAACTAAATTTTTGCTCAGGGTATATTACAATCTCCCATTGGTTCTCCAATGCCTTGAGTAAAGATTCCAAATTTGCCGTTTCATACCCTGATCGCTCAATAATCATCAGGTTGGTGCCTGGCTTACAATTTTCTAAAGCTTTTACTATGTTGGTTACGTACCCTTTATCGGATATTTCATTGAGACAGTTTTGGAACATCACAAACTCAGAGGAGTTTAACGCCTCTATAACCTCAGGTTTCCTCGTTTGATCTTCGAGAGAAAGGTTAGTACTAATTGCAGCCGAAAAGTCGTCGGTGGTTCGAAGTGATGCTGCACGACAGTTTCGGGTTATTTGAATGGAAAAGCCTGTTATTGAAGAAGTTGACTGCTCATGAAATCCATACACCTTATGTTGTCTGTGCGAACACTCGTGAAGAAAGCCAAGCTGGCATTGACCATCGGGCTGATAGTGAAAAGCAGTATATTGTCTGGAATGGACTCCCTGGTCGCTGAGTGTGAAGCGAATGTTTCACGGATGCCAGACGCTGGAGGGCCAGTAAACGTGGTTGTTGTTATAGATAATACTCTAAAGCGTGGTCGGTTGAAGTTTGGAGGCCACACAGTCAATGTGAGTGGTGTTGCGCTGGAAGGTGATACCTATACTGCTTCAGTTCAGGAACCTACAATTGAGAATGAGCGTGTAACAACCCGACGATTATTCAGACTCGACACCCGCCAGAAACAGTTGTTTTATTTCGATGAAACCTGGCTTGTTACGGCCAGAGATTGCGTCATCGCTCCTGCTCAACATTCTGGTCACTGAGTCGATTCAGGTTACGACATTGCGCATTGTGTGAGGGGGCTTGATGCTGATCAAAGAACAAAGGCGCAGAGTTCAGTAGAATCCCGTTCAAACCCTGTGACCGGAAATTGAATATGAAGCTGGCAAGCCTGCTCCTGTGTATCTCCCCCATAATAGGTCATTCTGTATCGGCTGCATATCTTGAAGAAATTGTCGTGACTGGTACGAGAACTGAGAAACTCGTCAGGACTAACCCCTACAGTATAAGCCGGCTCTCTGAAGCAGAGCTCCGGAAAACCTTCTCGGATCAGACAGCCGACATGCTACAACGCCTGCCGGGAATCCAGGTGTCTGACGCCGGGCAAGCGGGACAAAAACGGGTGCGAATTCGTGGCGAGGAAGCACGGCGAATTGCGCTTCTGATCGATGGGCAGGAGTTTATGGATCACCGGGAGGTCGGTGTGCCACTGCTGGTCACGACCGCGGGGATCGATCATATAGAAGTCGTACGAGGTCCCGCATCTGTTTTATATGGCGGAAAAGCAATGGGTGGTGTGATCAATGTCGTGACTCGTCGTGCTTATAATGAACCTTTTAGTATGAGTGCGCAGCTAGGCTATAACACGGCCACAAACGGTACTCAGTTGGGAGCCAGTGGCGGCGGAAAAGCTGGTGACTTTGGCTGGCGATTTGCATATTCGGAAGCTGAAGCGGAAACCAGAAAAACGCCGGCGGGTAAGATAGAAAACACAGCTTATGCCAACGATGGTGGCTTGTTGGGGGTGTCATGGCAGCTTAGTGGGCATGAACTGGACATTCAGTACGATGTCTACAATGCAGAGTCGGATGTCTATGTGGAACCTGAGGTTCGTTTTTCGCCCCCTTTTTTGGATTTTGTGATTGATATTCCTCGCCGTGACCGCGATAAGGTAAGGGCAGACTATATTTACACACCTCACGATTCAATCGTGAGTAAAGTGAAGCTGGATTACTATCGGCAATCCAGCCAAAGGGAGTTTAATACCTTCCCGACGATGGCTATCACACCTTCTGTGACCATAGCGTCGCAAATTCTTACTACAAGCGAACTCATCAGCGAGGGCCTGAACTTTCAGGCTGATGTTAGCCTCACCGATCATGTGGTGACGGGCGGCTTCCAGATAGTTGGAGATGAACTGTGGCAAAACAGGTTCAGGCAGTCTTCCACCAACGCCATAGTGACCTCTGATGATTCGATAGATGAAGCAGTCAACCTGAAAACTGCAGCGATCTATCTACAGGATGACTGGTCAGTGACAGATCAGTTCTCGGTGTTGATGGGCGGCAGACACTATCGAGTTGATGGTAAGCTATCTACTTCTGAGCGTATTGCCGCCCGCCCGGACTTTGCAGACAACCAAAGTATTTTTAGCCTGGCCGCTGTGTGGGAGTATTCGGAAGACACGGTTTTTCGGGCTGCAGCTTCGCAGGGATATTTATTTCCCAGTTTGCTGAATCTGGCGATGGGGGCCTATGCGGGTTCCAGCTATGTGAACCCTGATCCCCAACTAAAACCAGAAAAGTCACTGACGCTTGAAGTCGGTATTCGCAATAGCGGTTCCTACCACAGCCTGGAGCTTACGGTGTTCCAGTCGAGCGCGCGTGACTTCATCGATTTTGGGAATTGTCAGCCAACAGATCTATGCCTGACGACAAGAGACAAAATTTATCGTAATGTCGGAAGTGCAGATTCTTTCGGGCTGGAACTTCAGAGTGAAGTTCAGTTTCAAGCTGTCTCCCTTGATGCCTCACTAACCTGGTTAAGGCGCAAAAAGGCCTACGATGGTGTGGCAACCTATCATTCCGGTTTACCAAAGTTCAGCGGGTCAGTTGCACTGCAGTATCCTGTTGCGGTTTTCGACAAACCGGCTGAGCTTAGCATTGTGGGTCGCTTCGAAACGAGTTCTGAAGAAGTGGAAACACTTCGCTCGGGGCTGCGAAGCGTGTATGAACCCGGATACTTTGTGCTGAACGTGGAATCTCATTTTGAACTCTCCGATTCTCTCAGGCTCGGTGTGCAATTGGGTAATTTGCTCAACAAACAATATAGTAGCGCAGCGGAGAATCTTCTGGCTTCGCGACGGCATGTCGTGGCGAAAATCAGTTATGATCTGAATTAACCAAGTAAAATAGTCAGGTTTATTGACGTCCGTCAATTCGCTATCCCATAACAAGATCTACTCTCCTTCTGTATCTTGTGGAGGATAAGTGAATGAACAAATTAACAAGTGCGCTGTGTTTATTGCTTGCGGGTGGCTGTAATAACCTGTTAGCGGAGAACACTCTGTCACAGGCGCTTTCTGCGGGCGATGTTGATCTTAATTTCAGGCTCCGATACGAAGGGGTTGATCAAAACGGTCTTGGGGATACTGCAAACGCTCTGACTCTGAGGAGCCGTCTAACTTATCAGTCAGCTGACTATCGGGGCTTTAAAGGCATTCTTGAGCTTGACGATGTGTCATACCTGAGCGACGACGATTTCAATAACACTCGAAACGGGAAGGCCAGTTATCCCGTGGTGGCTGATCCTGATGGAACGGATCTGAACCAGTTCGCCATACAATATCAATCAGAATCGTTGATGATGAAGCTCGGCAGGCAAAGAATTAACGTTGACAACCAGCGGTTTATTGGTGGTGTGGGCTGGCGTCAGAACGAGCAGACTTATGATGCGCTGATGATTGAGGGCACCGGTTTTGAAGACATCTCAATGACTTACGTCTACATTTCCGGTGTTTCCAGAGTATTTGGGCCCGAAGAAGGAACCCCGGATAAGTATCTGGATTCGGATAGTCACATCGTTCACATTGGCTACAAACCGACCGAAAAACGCAGCGTCGTGGCTTACGGTTATTTTCTTGATCTGGAAGATGCACCTGGCGTGTCTGCTTCAACCCTAGGGATAAGGTTTTCGGATGAATATGCCATTGGAGACCTGACAATACCGCTGACAGCAGAGTATGCCCGACAGTCAGACTACGGCAGTAATACTGCTACTTACACTGCTGGGTACTATGCGCTCGATACTGGTCTCTCAATGTTAAAGGTATCGGTGAGTATTGGCTTCGAAGTGCTGGAAGGCGATCGGGTGGCAGCGGGAGAAGCATTTTCTACGCCACTGGCAACTCTCCATAAGTTTCAGGGCTGGACAGATAAGTTTCTGTCGACGCCAGGGCAGGGCGTAGAAGACATCTACTTCCAGGCAGGCGTCAAAGCCGGTGAGGGGAAAATAATTTTGGCGTATCACGACTTTAATGCGGAGAGCAGTGCTGCCGATTATGGTCAGGAGATAGATCTGTCCTATTCGAGAAAGCTTAATGAACACTTTAGCGTGTTAGTGAAGTATGCTGATTACAATGCAGATAAGTTTTCTACCGATACAAGAAAGCTCTGGCTAATGCTTACGATGAACTTCTGAGCTGATCACTGTGGGGCTATTATCGTTTAAAAAGCAAGTCGCCCTTTTGCGCGGCTGGTTATTCGTGATGGGGATTCTGGCGTTCAGCACCTTCGCGCGAGGTGCTGAATCTTCTCCTGTCATGTTAACTGATAAAGCAGTATGTGAACTGTTCCCTGAGGCAACGAATCTCATTCCTGTGCCCTCGCAACCGGGTGTTGTGAGAGTAATGAACGATCGCCAGCCAGTCGGTATCGGATTTTATACTGATGATGTGTTACCTATACCGGCCTATTCAGGAAAGCCTGTCAGGACATTTGTTGCCCTGGATATGGCTGGCACGATTGTAGGTCTGAAGATTGTGTCCCATGAAGAGCCCATACTGGTCGTAGGCGTCAGGCCAACAGATTTAGAAAAATTTGTGGATCAGTACGTGGGTAAGCAGGTGTCAGACAAACTGAAACTCGGTCGTCAGGTTCGTGAAGGATATACGAATATTGATGGGCTCAGCGGTGCAACCATCACCTCCATTGTCATAAACAAGTCAGTAACTGTGGCGGCTAAGAAAGTTTATTCACTGGTCACAGACCAGGCGCTATCTCCTGAACCAGAAGAGCCACTTTGGTTTCAGAGCTGGAAGGAAGGTCTCTGGAAAATTATTGTCTTGCTAACGGGGTTAGGTGTTCTGCTGTTCGTGATGTTTTTTCAGGACTGGTTCGTCGTGCATCCCGCAGTTTTTGCTTCACTGCGAACCGGTTATCTGATTTTCACGGTACTGTTTATCGGTATCGTGTGTGGCGCGCAGCTATCGGTCTTTAATATTTTTGCGTTTTCGCGTGTCCTTAAGGAAGGATTCGAGTGGGACAGTTTCCTCATCGATCCAGTGGTGTACATTCTGTGGGCTTTCGTTGCGCTGAGTATTTTGCTCTGGGGAAGAGGGGTGTTCTGCGGTTGGTTGTGTCCGTTTGGTGCCGTACAAGAGCTGGTTCACAAAATATCCCGGAGTCTGAATCTAAAGCAGTATGCCTTTCCCGAACTGGTTCATGAGCGTCTTTGGGCTATTAAATATTTCGTGTTGTTGTCCCTAGTCGGTCTGTCACTGGATTCAATAGAACGGGTGATACCCTTTATCGAGGTAGAACCCTTTAAGACGGTATTCAGTCTGAACTTCAATCGATCTGCAGCCTTCGTCGTCTATGCGATCATTCTGATCGTCGTTTCTGCGTTCAATACTAAGTTCTACTGTAAATACGTCTGCCCATTGGGGGCGGCGCTCAGCATTGCGACACGGTTCAGAATCTTTGACTGGCTGAGACGATATAACGAATGTGGTTCCCCCTGCCAGGTGTGTTCAGTCGACTGTTCGGTCGGTGCAATTCGTTCTACCGGGGAAATAATCGAGACAGAATGCCATTACTGCCTCGAATGCCAGTCGACCTACTGGGATGAGGCCCGTTGCCCGGTGATGGTTAAAAAACGTGACAGACGTGAGCGCCATGCCAGACGTGAACAATTAATCCCTCAACAACCTAGGGATATTACCGACTAAATTAGTCAGGTATTTCTTGATCTCAATCAATTCGATTGCTTTGCTTCTGCCATACAATTTTTCTGGTTGTTGAGATGGTTCTTAAAAGGGATAGAAGATGAAGAAAAGAATATTAGCATCACTGGTTGTCAGTTTTATGGCATGTGGTATATGTGCAGAAGAGCAGGTAGATCACCCCAGTACTGATGGGGCTGAACTGCGTTACAAAGGCGCAAGTGTTCCTGTAAGAGAGGTGACTGTCAGAATGAGTCCGGGCGCCCCCACTATGTCAGAAGAGGAATATTTAGCGTCCTCCAGAATTTTCTTTGAACGCTGTGCAGGTTGCCACGGTGTTTTGAGGAAAGGTGCAACGGGTAAACCACTGACGCCGGATATTACACAGCAACGTGGTACTGAATACCTTAAAGCGCTAATTGCCTATGGTACGCCCGCTGGTATGCCTAACTGGGGAACCTCAGGTGATTTGACTGATGCGCAGATCGAGTCAATGGCAAAATTCCTGCAGCATGAGCCACCGCAACCTCCAGAGTTTGGTATGGAGTCAATGCTACGAACCTGGAAGGTTAATGTGGCAGTTAAAGACAGACCTGCCAAGAAGCAACACAAGTATGACGTCGATGACATGTTTGCTGTCACTCTGCGTGACTCAGGTCAGGTCGCCATTCTCGATGGTGACAGTAAAGCGATTCTGAATATCATCGAGACTGGGTATGCAGTGCACATTTCCAGACCTTCTAACTCAGGTCGCTATGTTTACACCATTGGTCGCGATGCCAAAATCGTTCTCATAGATCTGTTTATGAATCCGCCCCAGCAGGTTGCAGAGTTGAAGATTGGTATGGAGGCAAGGTCGGTTGAGACGTCTAAATATGAAGGCTATGAAGACAAACTGGCTATCGCAGGTGCATATTGGCCGCCACAATATGTATTGATGGACGGCGATACGTTGGAGCCTAAGAAAATAGTCTCCACCCGAGGTATGACGGTGGATACTCAGGAATATCATCCGGAACCGCGAGTTGCTGCAATCGTTGCATCGCATCAGCATCCTGAGTTTATTGTTAATGTCAAAGAAACCGGGAAGGTGTTGCTGGTTAACTATACCGACCTTAATGCAATCACCGAGACAACGCTGGGAGCAGCCAGATATCTTCATGATGGTGGATGGGACTCAACTCATCGTTATTTCCTCACGGCAGCTAACAACTCCAATAAGGTTGCTGTTATCGACTCGAGAGACCGCAAAGTTGCAGCTCTGGTCGATGTTGAGAAGATTCCGCATCCGGGGCGGGGGGCTAATTTTGTCGACCCTGAGTACGGTCCTGTCTGGGCAACGAGCGCTTTAGGAAATTCCAATATCTCACTTATTGGTACGGACCCCGTAAATCATAAAAAAGATGCCTGGAAAGTGGTCAGAACGCTGAAAGGTATGGGCGGTGGGTCGCTGTTTGTAAAAACTCATCCGAAGTCCCATAACCTGTGGGTCGACGCGCCATTGAATCCTGATGAAAGCTTGAGTCAGTCAATCGCGGTCTACGACATTAACAACCTTGAGGCAGGTTACAAGACGCTTCCAATTGCTGAGTGGGCTAATCTCGGAGAAGGGCCAAAGCGGGTCGTTCAGCCCGAATTTAACAAGGCAGGTGATGAAGTCTGGTTTTCTGTCTGGAACGGCCAGACGCAACGATCTGCTCTGGTTGTTGTTAACGATAAAACTAGAGAGCTGGTCAAGGTTATTGATGACCCCCGAATCATTACCCCTACGGGTAAGTTCAATGTGTTCAATACAAGACGGGATGTTTATTAAAAGCCAGCGAACTATCAGAGGGGACTATGGTCTCCTCTGATTCTTTCAGATATCAATAATGACGAAACTATTAAGGGGATGACTATGAGTGATTTCTTTACCAAAGGGATGGCTCGGAATATTTACTATGGAGGGAGTGTGTTCTTCTTCTTGCTGTTTCTTGGGTTGACCTTCGATACTTCCAGAGAAACACCTAAGCTAGACAACCATGAAGCCATTAATGAACAGGTTGCGCTTGGGAAGAAAGTCTGGGAAGTGAATAACTGTATTGGCTGTCACACATTACTGGGTGAAGGCGCATATTTCGCGCCGGAGTTGGGCAATGTTTATGAGCGTTATGGCCAGTCTACTGAGGCGATAAAGGCGTTTATTAAATCCAGGCCTGTTGAGGGTATTCCCGGAAGAAGGAGCATGCCTCAATTCAATCTCAGTGATGAAGAGCTGGATGCGATTGCTGAGTTTCTGAAGTATGTAAATGGCATCGACACGGCAAACTGGCCACCAAATATTCAGGGCTAAGGGGAGACTTAAATCATGCAAACAACTTTGAAATATCAATCTCAGGCAGTCGCCAAGCCCTATTTTTATGCGGCGATTGGTCTGTTTGTTGGTCAGG
>JAGRIO010000038.1 GCA_020443225.1 Pseudomonadales bacterium | reverse complement strand
CACTCGAATTGCGGGATAAAGATCCACTGCGATTTAAAGGCAAGGGCGTCCTTACTGCTGTTGAAAACGTGAACACACATATCAGGGAAGCCCTGCTGGGGCAGGATGCAGAAGATCAGGAGCGGCTGGACCGGTTGATGATCGATCTTGATGGCACTGAAAATAAAGGCAAGCTGGGTGCCAACGCCATCCTCAGTGTTTCGTTGGCGCTGGCTACTGCGGCAGCACAGGCGAAAGGTATGGCCCTGTACGAGTATCTGGCGGAACTCGATGGCAGTCCGGGTCGCTACAGTATGCCGGTGCCGATGATGAATATTCTTAATGGCGGCGAGCACGCCGACAACAATGTTGATATCCAGGAGTTCATGATTCTGCCGGTAGGAGCTGCTAACTTCTCTGAAGCCATACGTTGTGGCGCTGAAATTTTCCAGACGCTGAAGAGTGTCCTGAGTGAGCGTGGCCTCAGTACCGCCGTTGGTGATGAGGGTGGCTTTGCGCCAGATCTGCCCAGCAATGAAGCAGCGCTGGCGGTGATTATGGAGTCCATCGACAAGGCCGGTTATACCGCTGGAAAGGATGTTTTTCTGGGACTCGATTGTGCGTCTTCAGAATTCTACAAAGACGGCCGTTATGTACTGGCGGGTGAAGGCCGGGATTTTGATTCTGCTGGCTTTACAGACTATCTGGCTGAACTGTGTGACAAATATCCGATTATCTCTATTGAAGATGGTATGGATGAAAGTGACTGGGACGGCTGGGCACTGCTGACTCAGAAACTTGGCGATCGTGTGCAGCTGGTTGGGGACGATCTGTTTGTGACTAACTCAGCAATTCTTTCCCGTGGTATTGAACAGGGCGTCGCAAACTCGATTCTTATCAAGCTCAATCAGATTGGTACGCTGACGGAAACTCTGGAAGCGATTCAGATGGCGAAGGCAGCTGGTTATACCGCTGTGATTTCCCACCGCTCAGGGGAAACAGAAGATACCACGATTGCAGACCTGGCAGTGGCGACCGCTGCGGGGCAGATCAAGACCGGTTCGCTGTGCCGCTCTGACCGCGTAGCCAAGTACAACCGGCTGCTGCGTATCGAAGACAAATCTCATGCCCTGTTCAAGGGTATCGCTGAATTCAGGCGTTAAAAGATGACCCCCACCAGAGTCGCCATAGGTTTCCTTGTGCTGATCGTTCTGGGTCTGCAAACGCGACTCTGGGTGGGTGAAGGCAGTTTTGCACATGTTGACGGTTTGCAGCAGCAGGTAGAGCGCGAGCGAACTGAAAATGCCATCAAGGAACAGCGAAACCGGGTGCTGCGGGCAGAGATTCTGGAACTCAAGAATGGTCTCGATGCCATCGAAGAAAAAGCCCGCAGCGAATTCAGTCTGATCAAAGAGGGAGAAACCTTTTTCCTTCTGGTTGAAGACGAACCCAGTCCACGTTCATGAAGTCACTGGCAGGTTGCTCAGTCGTAATACCGGCTGCCGGTATCGGCGCGCGAATGGGCTCCGCGATTCCCAAGCAGTATCTTACTATCGGCGGTCAGCCTGTTCTGGCCCTGACCATTGAGCGGTTTCTGGCGCTGGCGCCAGCAGAAATTATTCTGGCGGTATCCGCCGCCGATCAGACCTGGCAATCAGTGCCGGCGACGCGGCATTGCAAAGTCGTTACTGGTGGTGAAACCCGGGCAGACTCTGTGCTGCGGGGGCTGGATGCTGTCAGTGCTGCCTCTGAGTGGGTGCTGGTCCATGATGCTGCCAGACCCTGTGTTCGCGAGCCGGATGTTCTGGCGCTGGCAACTGCGGTCACCGCGTCGGGCAATGGCGGCATCCTGGCGGCCCCCGTGGTGGAAACTGTTAAGCGTGTGCAGGCCGGTCATATAGAACAAACCCTTGACCGGGAACAGATCTGGCTGGCGCAGACGCCGCAGATGTTCAGGGCTGAGGAGCTTAAAGATGCCATTCAGGCGGGCCTCGCCAGAGGGTTGGCACTGACGGATGAAGCTTCTGCCATGGAAGCAGCAGGTCACCATCCCCTGATTGTGCCGGGCTCTGCGAGCAATCTGAAAATCACCAGCCCCGCTGACCTGGCTCTGGCTGAATACTATCTATCTCAGGAGGCAGCCGATGCGAATCGGAACCGGCTTTGATGCACACAGATTCGGGACCGCGCCGGTGGCTACGGTGCGCATTGGCGGCGTTGATGTGCCCCACCCGGTAGAGATTCTGGCCCATTCAGATGGCGATGTCGTTCTGCATGCACTTTGTGATGCGTTACTGGGGGCTCTGGCCCTGGGTGACATAGGTCAGCATTTCCCGGATACGGACGATGCCTTCGCCGATGTTGACTCCTTGCAGTTGCTGCGTCATTGCTATCAGCTTGTGACGGATCGCGGCTACCGGCTGGTGAACTGTGATATGACCCTGATTGCCCAGCGGCCGCGGGTAGCTGCCTATATCGTGTCCATGCGAGAGATCATTGCTTCGACGCTGGCGGTCGAAACTGATCAGGTCAGTGTCAAGGCAACCACCACTGAACGCATGGGCTATATCGGTCGCGAAGAAGGTCTGGCAGCAGAAGCCGTGGTGCTGCTGAGTCGTGGTGCTGCTGAGTGAAGACATTGACTTATGCCTGGGGTGGGGCACCGGCGCGCGGCTCTCTGAAAGTCACCCCGGAAGATTTTATTGTTCGTGAACAGCTGGGGTTTGAGCTGGCTGGTACTGGTGAACATCAGTGCCTGCAGATACGCAAAGTCGGCCAGAATACCGCCTGGGTATCGGAACACCTGGCGCGCTATGCCGGGGTCAGACCCTTTGACGTCAGTTATTGTGGCCGGAAGGACCGCCATGCAGATACCACGCAATGGTTCAGTGTGTGGTTGCCGGGACAGCCTGCAGACTGGTCTGATTTTGAACTGGAAGGCACTGAAATACTGAGCGTCAGCCTTCATGACCGCAAACTACGGAAAGGCAGCCATTGGGGAAATGAATTTGTCATTACGCTGCGGAACCTGGAGGGTGATTCTGAGGCCCTCAAAGCGGTTCTGCAGCGAATTTCTGAGCAAGGTTTTCCCAATTACTTTGGTTCCCAGCGGTTTGGTCGTGAGGGGCAGAATATCGTGATGGGGGAAAAGCTGGTGCGGGGCGAGCGGGTGCCCCGCAATCAACGTGATATGTACCTGTCTGCCCTGCGTAGTGAGATGTTTAACCGTTGCCTGTCAGACCAGTTGAGTCAGGGGAACCTGACGCCGGCAGAGCGGGGCTGGCTCTATGGCAGTGCCCGTAAAGAGACGCCGGCGCTGGAGCAGATTGCGGCGCGCTGGCCAGCTTGGTGTGATTTCCTGACCCGTATGAAGATGAAAGCACAGCTTCGTGATCAGATGGTGGTACCCCGGGATCTGAGCTGGAGCCTGGGCGAAGATACGCTGACGCTATCTTTTGCCTTACCGGCTGGCTGTTATGCTACCAGCCTGATAAGAGAGATTGTTGATTTCGGAGAGTCCTGAAATGGCGGATTTACGTGGCGTTGGTATGACTTCCCAGCGCACCAGGAACCGTCTTGCAGAACGCCTGCGAGAGCAGGGTGTGCAGGACGAACTGGTGCTGGATGTTATCCGGTCCACCCCACGACATATGTTTGTTGATGAAGCGCTGGCATCCCGTGCGTATGATGATACGTCCCTGCCCATTGGCTTTAATCAGACTATTTCGCAGCCCTATACCGTTGCCAGAATGACGGAAGTGTTGCTGGCAGGGGGGCAACCGGGCAAGGTGCTGGAGATCGGCACTGGTTCCGGATATCAGACGGCGGTGTTGTCGCAGCTGGTTGAGCGGGTCTACACCGTTGAGCGCATTGCCGGCTTAGCCGAGCGCTCGCGGGAGATACTGAAACAGCTCGGCTACCGGAACATTCAGTTCAAGTACGACGATGGCAATATCGGCTGGCCAGATCGTGGACCCTTTGATGGCATTATTGTAACCGCCTCGCCAAGAACAATTCCGGCAGGGCTGATAAGCCAGCTGGCACCCGGTGGCCGGCTGGTGATACCTGTGGGAACCGCCGCGGAACAAAGTCTGAAACTGGTGGTCATGACTGATGACGGCCCCGTTGAGGAAACCCTTGAAGCTGTAAATTTTGTCCCTTTGCTGGGCGGTAAGGTCTGAAACATGTTTGAGAAAATAAGAATCGCGCTCGTTGGCGTGCTGATGGGTGCTGCCGAAGTGGTACCAGGCGTTTCCGGTGGCACCATTGCCTTTGTCATGGGGGTCTATGAACGGCTGATTCTGTCTGTCAGACACATGACCCCAATGCTGGTGGCAGACCTGTTCCGGTCCGGTATACCCTTTGTGTGGAAGAAAGTTGACGCGACATTCATGTTGATCCTGTTCGGGTTCATGGGTCTGTCGGTTATCGTTTTTGCCCGTGGCATCACTTACATGATGCAGGAGCAACCAGTACTTCTGTGGGCCTATTTCTTTGGTCTGGTGCTGGCCTCAAGCTGGATTGTGGGGCATCAGATTGGCCGCTTTACCGCCCGGCTCGGTATCTGCACGTTTCTGGGGGCGGTTTTTGGGGTGCTGGTGACTTCTGTCGTCCCGGTAAACCTGCCGCCAACACCGCTGTTTATTTTTCTGGGAGGCGCGGTGGCAGTTTGCGCCTGGATACTGCCTGGCATCTCAGGCAGCTTTATCCTGCTTATTCTGGGACTTTATGGTGTGATTCTGGAAGCCATTCATAGTCTCGACCTGGTTACCCTGGGCGCTCTCGGCGCAGGCTGTGCAATCGGTCTGGTCACCTTTGCGCAACTGCTGTCCTGGCTGTTCAGCCATCACAGAGAGCCCTTATTGTCCGTGTTGATGGGATTCATGCTCGGGTCGCTGACGAAACTGTGGCCCTGGAAAGAAACCCTGTCGTATCAACTGGGTAGTGATGGCAGACAAATTCCGCTGGAACAGAACCCGGTCAGTCCTCAGGTATGGTTTGAACTGACCGGTAGTGACCCGCAAATTGGGTTGGCGATCATCGCCGTCCTGTTAGGTTTGGTGTCTGTGATTGCCCTTGATAAGCTGGCTTTTGGTAATTCCGATAGCACATCAGCGAAAACAGGCATGTGAAACAGTTCAAATTCTGGACTTTTTTTAGACTTTTTTTTAACTCAAAACATGATTTTTGATGTCAAAAGATGATAAATCGCAGGGTCAGGTTTTGGGTTTTCTCTTCTTCGTGTAAACATCGCGTTACACCGTTTTTTTTTCGTTTTGCATTTTTTTTGACAGTGGCGGTCAGCCTCACAGGGTGTTTCAGCTCTGGCGGGTATGTGCCAGTCAGCAGTGCCGGTGAACGGGCTAAAGGTCAGGCCCGGTATCATGTTGTGCAGCGCGGCGACACGCTCTACTCGATCGCTTTCAGGTATGGTTTGGATTACAGCGAAATAGCCAGTGCTAACGACATAGCTCCGCCTTATACCATCTACATAAACCAAAGATTAGTTCTCTCCGGAGAAGCCCAGCGCAAGGCCACGGGACGTCAAAAAAACGTCACAAAAAAGGCATCAAAGCCGTCAGTTAGGCCAGCAGTTCCGAAAAGTCAAGCGTCAGATTTATCATGGCGCTGGCCAGTGAAAGGAGAGGTAATAAAGCGGTTTTCGCTTACAGGGGACGTCAATAAGGGCGTTGATATTCGAGGGAAATTGGGAGAATCTGTACTTGCCGCCGCTGATGGAACAGTGGTCTACGCAGGAGGCGGATTACGGGGATACGGTAAGCTCGTGATACTCAAGCACAACGACTCGTTTCTGAGTGCCTACGGTCATAATCGGGTTATCCTGGTAAAAGAGGGAGAAAAAGTTAAAGGCGGACAAGTTGTTGCCGAAATAGGTTCTAGTGGTCCGGGTCAGGAAATGTTGCATTTCGAGATTCGGAGAGACGGCAAGCCAGAGGATCCATTGATTTATTTGCCCAGATAATCATGGAGAGCTCTAGCAGGATTGCGAAACCGGTGTGGTGACCGGAGCGCAGATCCACGGTGTAGCTGATGCAGCAGAATACCCAATTGTGTGGGTGTGACGTTGCCAAGGAATAACTCGACACAGGACCTTAGCAAATGGCTTTTCAACTGGAAGAACTGTCCCTCAATGACGACCGCGTTGGTGTTCTCGGCGCTGATATTACAGAAGCCGGTGAAGACACCAAATCATCTGAATCGACCCGTACCCATAAAGACCTCGATGCCACCCAACTCTATCTGAACGAGATTGGCTTTTCGCCGCTGTTGTCTCCGGAAGAGGAAGTCTACTACGCACGTCAGGCGTTGCGCGGTGTGGAATCCGGTCGCAAGCGTATGATTGAGAGTAATCTGCGACTGGTGGTCAAAATTTCCCGCCGTTATCTGAACCGCGGCCTTTCACTGCTCGATCTTATCGAAGAAGGCAATCTGGGTCTGATCCGTGCAGTCGAGAAATTCGATCCGGAGCGCGGATTCCGGTTCTCAACCTACGCCACCTGGTGGATCAGACAGACCATCGAGCGGGCTATCATGAATCAGACCCGCACCATCCGGCTGCCGATTCATGTCGTCAAAGAACTCAACGTTTATCTGCGGGCAGCCCGGGAGTTGTCGCAGAAACTGGATCATGAACCCACCCATGAAGAGATTGCGGATCTGCTGGACAAGCCGGTAGAGGATGTGAAGCGCATGATGGGGCTTAATGAACGGGTTACCTCTATCGATACGCCGCTGGGTCCGGAATCTGACCGAACTGTACTCGATACTGTGGCAGATACCCGGCAGGCCGATCCGGCACAGCAACTGCAGGATTCGGATCTGCGATCTAATATCGACCACTGGTTGTCCGAATTGTCTGAAAAGCAACGCGAAGTCATTTCCCGCCGTTTTGGTCTGCGGGGCTATGAGATGAGCACTCTGGAAGAGGTTGGTCTGGAAATTGGTCTGACCCGTGAGCGGGTGCGCCAGATTCAGGTGGAAGCGCTTAAGCGTCTGCGTGAAACCATGGAGAAGGAAGGCCTGACACCAGAGGCAATTTTCCAGTAAAACTGTTCAAACACGATGGAGATATCTGTTTGGTTTTGTAGGATATCTCTGCAATGTTTGTAAGACATTTGCCATAGTCCTGGCGAGTGACTGTGTTAAGAGTTTGATAAGTAAGGAAATAATTTTTTGCGCTTCAGCGCCTGTCAGGATGACAGCGAAATCAGCAGGAGCGTCGGTGTTAGACTCGTGGTGCTTTCAGGGACTGGAAGTTCAGGGAACGAGGGGTACCACGGGCAGGGAAGCATATTGCAGGGAAGCTCCCGGGAAGCGATGAATCATCGTTTCCCGGGCACCGCTCTCTCTGGCATCACTCTCTGTCAGATCTCTCTGTCAGATCGCTCTCTATAAGATCACTCTCTATAAGATCACTCTCTATAAGATCACTCTGTATAAGATCTCTCTCTAGAGACTAATCTCTTGTTCTAAAGAGTTTTCCTTCTGCAGGCTGTTTCAGCCAGATCAGGTTTCTAAGCCAGGGTTGCGGAAGCAACTATCCCTTCTTGTTCAGACTATCGCTCAAGGTGTTCAAGCTTACCTTTCACGTCAGCCCATTCTTCAGCATCGGGCAGTGGATCTTTCTTCTCAGTGATATTCGGCCATACCTGTGACAGTTCGGCATTGAGTTCCAGGAACTCCTGCTCTGCTTCGGGCAATTCATCTTCAGAGAAGATCGCGTCTACAGGACACTCTGGCTCGCAGAGGGCGCAGTCGATGCACTCGTCAGGATTAATCACCAGAAAGTTCGGACCTTCGTAAAAACAGTCCACGGGGCAAACTTCAACACAGTCAGTGTGTTTGCACTTGATGCATGCATCGCTAACAACAAATGTCATTGACCAGTTCCTTTATGCTATTGAGAAGAATTGGGAAAGCCGCATTCTAACAGCTTTTTATGTGTGAACAATATCAGTCTCCGAGCTCGGCCTTCAGTTCGTAAAGCAGCGCCAGAGCCTCTCTTGCCGTGAGGTTATCGAGATCGGTTTCGCGGATCCTGTCCTCTGTGACTGAAGATGCCGGCGTTGGCATGGACAGGAACAAATCAGACTGTACCGGTGCTGACATCAGCGCCTTTTCTTCCAGTAATTTCAGTTTCTTCCGGGCTTCAGCGATGACTTCTTTCGGTACGCCGGCCAGACGGGCTACCTGCAAACCGTAGCTCTGACTCGCGGGGCCATCGGCGACGCTGTACATAAAAATAATGTCGTCACCGTATTCCCGCGCGGTCAGGTGCAGATTCACCGTTGCCGGCAGCGTTTCCGACAGAGAGGTCAGCTCAAAATAATGGGTAGCGAACAGAGTCATGGCGCCAGACTCTCTGGCGATATAGCTCGCACAGGCCCAGGCCAGTGACAGGCCATCAAAGGTAGAGGTACCCCTTCCAATCTCGTCCAGCAGTACCAGGGAACTGGCGGTCGCATTGTTGAGAATCATCGCTGTCTCGGTCATCTCCACCATGAATGTGGAACGACCGCTGGCCAGATCATCGGAAGAACCAATGCGGGTGAATATCCGGTCCACAGGACCGATTTCAGCATGACGGGCAGGAACGAAACTGCCGATATGTGCCATCAGGGTGATCAGGGCTGTCTGGCGCATGAACGTCGACTTACCACCCATGTTCGGGCCGGTGATGATCATCATGCGGCGATCAGCGTTCATGCAGAGATCATTAGGCACAAAGGGTACATCCAGCATCTGCTCGACTACCGGGTGCCGGCCTTCTGTGATGGTAATACCTGTCTCAGTTGTCAGTCGTGGGCGACTCAGCGACATGGTCAGGGCCCGTTCTGCCAGGCAGCCCAATACGTCGAGTTGAGAAATGGCGGAAACGGTACTTTGCAGCGCCTGTAATGACGCCAGCAGACTGTCCAGCAGTTGCTCGTAAAGTATTTTTTCCCGTGCCAGTGCCCTGCCGCGGCTGGACAGTGCCTTGTCTTCAAAGGTCTTCAGTTCTGGTGTAATGAACCGCTCGGCATTCTTCAGTGTCTGTCGCCGCACATAGCGGTCAGGCGCTTTGTCAGACTGTGCGCGACTGATTTCGATGTAGTAACCATGTACCCGGTTATAACCAACCTTCAGGGTTGATAAACCTGTGGCTTCCCGCTCCTCCTGCTCAAGCCTGATCAGATAATCAGCTGCGTTTTCACTGATTGAGCGCAGTTCATCGAGCTCTTCATCAAAGCCTTCTGCGATGACCCCACCATCGCGGATAACCACAGGCGGCTGAGGCACAATGGCCCGTTGCAACAGATCGGCAAGTTCCGGATAGGGTTCGCAGCAGCGCGCCAGCTCCGTCAGCAGGGGTGATTCCCACCCGGCCATCAGCGTTGCCAGGGCGGGCAATTGCAGCAGGGCGTCCCTGAGCCGTGCCAGATCACGGGGCCGGGCAGAGCGCAGCGCCACCCGCGACAGAATGCGTTCGATATCACCGATCTGATGCAGGATTTCCTGCAGATTCTCAAACCGGTAATCCGACTGCAGGAAATCAACGCTATCGAGTCGCAGGTTAAGCAACCCGTGATCTCTGACAGGGCGGTTGATCCAGCGCGCCAGCAATCTGCTGCCCATGGCGGTGCTGGTTTTGTCCAGCACATGAAACAGCGTACCGGTCTGGCCGCCGGCAATATTCGTATCAAGTTCCAGATTGCGCCGCGAGGCCGCATCAATAATCACGGCTTCATCCCGCTGCAGCGTGGTCAGACCCGTGATGTGGGGCAGTGATGTGCGCTGAGTTTCCTGAACGTAACCCAGCACACAGCCTGCTGCTGCAATCGCCAGCTTCAGTTCGCCTGCACCAAAGCCGTCAAGATCACGGGTGCCGAATTGCCGGGTCAGGGATTGCACTGCGTTGTCATAGTCGAATTCCCACAGTGGCCGGTTGCGCACGCCGACATGGTTTCTGGCCGACGGCGGGTAACGCAGGTCGTCGCAGATGATAAGCTCTGCCGGACTGATGCGATGAAGCTCACTGGTCAGCGCCTCTTCGTCACTGGCTTCCATGATTTCGAACCGGCCACTGGCGAGTTCAAGGCAGGCAAGGCCGAAACGTAGCTCATGCTCATAGATGGCAACGATGAAATTGTCACGATGTGCATCCAGCAGGGATTCCTCCGTGAGGGTCCCGGGGGTGACCACGCGGATGACCTTGCGCTCCACCGGTCCCTTGGATGTCGCCGGATCGCCGATCTGTTCGCAGATAGCGACTGACACTCCCTGACGTACCAGGCGTGCCAGATAGCTGTCGACCGAGTGATAGGGTACGCCGCACATGGGTATGGGTTGACCTGCAGAGGAGCCTCTTGCTGTCAGCGTGATGTCCAGCAGATCGGCGGCGCGCCTGGCATCATCGTAAAAGAGTTCGTAGAAGTCTCCCATCCGGTAGAACACCAGTTCATCGGGATGATCGGCCTTGATGCTCAGGTACTGCTGCATCATGGGCGTATGGCTGGAGGCCAGGTTGTTGGTCAACGTTGGTTTCCTGTGGGTTGGCTGCTGAGTGCTCAGGTTCGGTTATTCTGCACCTGTGCCTGAAATTTGACCGGCTGAAACCGGGCAACGACAGGTCAGTCAGGTGAGGGTACTGAACTGGCGCTCCCGATTCTACGTAACTTGAAGCAATTTTAAAAAAGAACTGGAATACTGTTTTTATATACAGTATAAATGCCGGGTATCAACGAGCGTCACACAGCGGGTGTTTTGATGGCTTTGCATGAAGTCCTGGGGTGGCGACTATTGGCAGTGACTATTGGCAGTGACTATTTGCAGTGACTGTGAGCAGAGGGTGTGAATAGTTCATCTGCGAGCCATCTGAAGCAAGGGGGCTGCAGGACACAAGCCGCGCAGCAACACTGGCCAGGGCGCAGGGCGCAGGGCGAAAGCTGACCCGGAAAGTGACAATTAAACTAAAGGATCAATTATGGCTGATTTAGACGCAAACAAAGAAAAAGCACTGAGTGCAGCTCTGTCACAGATAGAGCGCCAGTTCGGTAAGGGCAGTCTGATGCGGTTGGGTGATACGCCCAGGGAAAAAATACCCGCAATCTCAACCGGTTCACTGGGTCTTGATGTTGCGTTGGGTATAGGTGGCTTGCCACGGGGACGGATTGTTGAGATTTACGGGCCTGAATCATCAGGAAAAACCACGCTGACTCTGCAGGTTATTGCTGAAGCACAAAAGTCCGGTGGAACCTGTGCGTTCATTGATGCGGAACATGCACTGGACCCGGAATATGCCCAGAATCTTGGGGTAGACATTGATAACCTGCTGGTTTCACAGCCAGACACCGGCGAGCAGGCACTGGAAATCTGCGACATGATCGTACGTTCCGGCGCAGTCGATGTAGTCATCGTTGACTCGGTGGCAGCCTTGACGCCGAAGGCGGAAATTGAAGGTGAGATGGGTGATCACCACGTCGGCCTGCAGGCCAGACTGATGAGCCAGGCTCTGCGTAAGATGACAGGCCACATCAAGCACTCCAACACACTGGTGGTTTTTATTAACCAGATCAGGATGAAAATCGGTGTCATGTTCGGCAGTCCTGAAACCACTACGGGTGGTAATGCGCTGAAGTTCTATTCCTCTGTACGTCTCGACATCCGTCGTATCGGGTCCATTAAGGACGGCGACGAGATCGTTGGTAATGACACCCGCGTCAAGGTGATCAAGAACAAGGTGGCGCCGCCTTTCAAACAGGCAGAATTCCAGATCATGTACGGCAAAGGCATCTACCGGCTGGGCGAAATTATCGACCTGGGCGTGCAGATCGGCGTAGTGGACAAAGCAGGTGCCTGGTACTCCTACAAAGGTGATCGTATCGGTCAGGGCAAGAAGAATGCGTCTGAATATCTGGCAGAACACAGCCATCTGGCCGAAGAGATCGAAGGCCTGATAAGGGCTAAGTTACTGACGAATGGTCCTGCTGCTGAACCAGCCGGAGAGGACGCCGGTCCTGAAGATAACGTGATGCCGATCAGTGGAAGCAAAGACTGAAGTTAAACCCTCCGATATCCGGCGCGCCGCAATGGATTTGTTGGCGCGTCGCGAACATTCCCGACTGGAATTGCATGAGAAACTTTCCCGGCGCTTTGCGGGTTGCCAGGAGCTGATTCAGTCAGAAACCGAAAAACTCACTGCTGAAGGGCTGCAAAGTGATGCCCGGCTGGCGGAGGCTTATGTTCGGGCGCGGTCAAACCGGGGCCAGGGTCCGCGAAAGATCAGAATGGAATTGCGCCAAAGGGCATCAGTGACGACCTTATTCTGTCTGCCTTTAACGAATGTGAAACTGACTGGTTTGAGCTGGCGGCGATGGCGAGTCCGCAGAAATTCGGTGCGGAGCCCGCAACAGACATGAAAGAACGGGCGCGAAGGGGACGCTTCCTTCAGCAACGTGGGTTTGACTTCGAACACATCTCAGAAGCCGATCGGCTGGTTCAGCACCTGGCGGATGATACAGACTGAGCCAGATCAGATCTCTGCTGCCAGTTCTCATGCCCGGATGATATCCTTACCATTTATCTGAGGTGCTGTCGGCAGCAGCTTCAGTTCCAGGGGTGTACTGATCTTTTCTCACGTGCCAGCTTTCATTTATAACGCCATCCTTCGCGCTCCCGCAGTCACCATGTTAGTGTTGTTGGCGGTAACGGTCGCTGCCTGTCTGGGATTGCAGCGCTTCAGCTTTGACGCATCAGTTGATACGTTGGTGGTAGAGGGTGATCCAGGGGTGGCACGCTATCTGGAGATGAATGATATCTTTGGTGGCGATGAGTTCATCGTGCTGACCTGGCGGCCCCGACACGGTGAGTTGCTGGCGGCTTCATCCCTCGCCGATCTGGCTCAACTGCAAACTTCCCTTGAGGCCCTTCCGGGTGTACAAGGGGTCTTTTCCGTTCTGGACGCGCCATTACTGCAGAGCCCGCCAGTGCCGGTCGAAAAGCTCAGTGATGGCTACAAGACTCTGCGCATGCCGGGGACTGATAAGTCTGCTGCTCTGCAGGAATTGCGTAACAGTCCGCTCTATTCCTCTTATCTGATGGCCAGAGATGGCTCAGCCATGGCGCTTCGGGTTGATCTGCAACGAGAGTCAGAGCTGGAAGAAATACGTCAGCGTAAGGACCGATTGCTGGCGGAACAGACAGACCCTGCAGACCCGCAGCAACTGGAAAAGTTGCAGGCGGAACTTGGTGTGGCCCGTCGCGCCTATGTCGACAGGCGGGCGGCGCTGATCAGTAACATCAGAGCGCTCCGGTCCGGGTACGAAGACCGCTATGAAATCTTTATCAGCGGCGTGCCGATGATCGCCTCGGACATGATTCAGTTCGTCAGGGCCGATCTGAAGATTTTCGGCAGTCTGGCATTTGCAGTGATTCTGGTGCTGCTGTTCTTCTTCTTCCGGCGTCCGAGGTGGGTGTTGTTACCCGTTGTGATCAGTGCAGTGTCGATTGCAATTTCCATGGGTATCCTGGGCTGGATGGAAAAACCAGTGACAGTGATCTCTTCCAACTTTATCTCCCTGATGGCCATCATTTGTATTTCATTCTCGATCCATCTGATTGTCCGTTATCGGGAACTACTGGCGCGGCACCCGGAGCGCACCCACAGGGATCTGGTTGAAGAAACCATGCGCAGCAAGTTTGCCCCCTGCCTGTATACGGCCCTGACGACGCTGCTGGCATTTGGTTCTATGCTGGTGAGCCATATTGTTCCTGTCGAAGATTTTGGCTGGATGATGTGCCTTGGCATTGTCATCTCTTTCCTGGTGACCTACCTGTTGTTTCCCTCGATATTGTTGCTGATCGGCAAAGGTGAGGCGGCCAGTACACTGGCCGCAGAAATTGGCCTGACCCAGGTCTTCAGTCGCTGGGTCAGACATCATAACGGCAAGCTGTTACTGGTTGCTGCGATGATCTCCGTATTTGCGCTAATGGGTATCCGCCAGGTTAGCTTTGAGAATCGCTTCATTGATTACTTTGGCAAGGACACAGACATCTATCAGGGCATGAGGTTTATCGACGAAAATCTCGGGGGTACGGTACCTTTCGATATTTATCTGCATTTCACACCTCATGAATCTGTTGCAGGCGGTGACGACTTCTTTGGTAGCAGTGATCCTTATCCGGAACGATACTGGTATACACCCGGAAGGCTGGCAAAAACGGATGCGCTGGAGCAGGCAGTGGCCGCGATGAATGGTACCGGTAAGACGATCTCTCTGGCCACGCTGGAGCGGGTCGCCAGACAATTCAATGATGGTGAGCCGCTTGAGGCAACTGAATTGTCCTATGTGCTGGGGCAGATCCCGGCGGATATCCGGGCTCAGGTCATTGAGCCCTATGGACGGCCAGACCAGGGTTTGATGCGTATCAACGTGCGCATGAAAGAGTCCGGTGCTTATTTCTCCATGGATCAGATTGTCGCAGATATCAGAAGCTATGCGACCGGCCACCTGGGCATGGAACAGGACAGGGTCATCGTCACCGGCATGATGGTGTTGTTCAATGACATGCTGAAGCAACTGGCTGACTCCCAGATCAGAACGCTGTTTTATGTGGTCGGGGCGACCTTTGTCATGTTTGCCTTACTACTGCGGTCGGTCTCGCTGGCGGTACTGGCGCTGATACCTAATATTCTGGCGGCAGCATCAATTATTGCCGTCATGGGATACCTCGGCATTCCGCTGGATATGATGACTATCACCATCGCTGCTATCTGTATTGGCATCGGCGTTGACGATGCCATTCACTACCTCCACCGGTTCCGGGAAGAACTTGCCGGGGCTGATTCTGTCGCAGCGGCAATCGAAGCGGCCCACAATACCATTGGCCGGGCCATGTACTTCACCTCGGTGGTGATCATGGCAGGTTTCTCGATTCTCGCCTTCTCCAGCTTTATGCCATCGGTCTATTTCGGCTTGCTGACCGCTCTCGCCATGCTGCTGGCACTGCTCGCGAACCTCACCCTGCTGCCCGCGCTGTTACTGTTTGTTAACCAGGTGCTGGGGCTCAGGTTTCATCGCTGATCTTCCTGGCCACGCCTTCTGCCGCGACTATGCCTCAACCTGACTGCGGCTTCAGGTCATAACGACTTGCCGCATTTGCTGATGCAGGTCATGCGGTTAATGTGATGAAATAGTCCAGAATCACTGACAGTTCTGGATATGGAGGTGTGAAGTGTCTTCGACGGACATGAGTCAACTATGGCAGGAAGTAAAAACACTGCGTGATGAGTTGCGGGTGCAGATTCATCTGGCCGGTGCTGAGGCCCGGGATGAGTGGCAGCGCCTGGAAGCCCGTTATCAGGACGCCAGCAAGAAACTGGATGAGTTGGGCCAGCAGACTGAAAGCGTGGCTGAAGATGTCGTGGACTCATTGGGTATTGTCGCTGAAGAACTCGGCAAGGCTTACCAGCGGATACGTCAGAGACTGGCAGAGGATGATCAACATGACTGAAGATGTACAGGATGCGTGCAGGCTCAGCGCTGAGGCCTGTCGCTGGCACTGCGATCCCACATTACTTGGCTTTGCCAGCACTGGTGAGCTGACGCCGCAGGGGAAAATCCTCGGTCAGCCTGATGCAGTGGAAGCATTGCGCTATGGCCTCGACTCCCGGGCGCAGGGTAACAATATATTCGTGCGCGGGCTGTCTGGCTTTGGCCGTACAGAATTGATTCATCAGATCATTGAGGAAACTGCCAGGACACCGATCCGGGTTAATGATCGCTGCTATGTGCACAATTTCGCCGCACCCGATCAGCCACGGGTGCTGTCTTTGCCAACTGGAATGGGTAAACCCTTCAGCCAGGCCATGAAATCATTCTCGCTCTTTGCGCAGGAAGAGTTGCCGGAATACCTCAACAGTGATGTTGTCACCACCCGGCAAAAACAGTTGCTGGCCATGACGCAGGAGAAAATTCAGCAAATCGGCAGCCCTTTTGATGAAGAACTGAGAGCCGCCGGGCTTGCGATGGTACCCATGCAGGTTGGGCAGAACATGGTGCCAATGATATTGCCGGTCGTTGAAGGTAAGCCGGTTAACTATGAAGAACTGCAGAAGCTTCGTCTGGAAGGCAAGTTAAGTGAAACAGACTTCTCTGCGCTGATGGAGAAGGTCGCGGAATTTGAAAAGAAGTTCGCCGAACTGGGTCACAGCATTGCGCAGGTTCAGTCAGAGAATCAGCAGGCTCAGCAGAACCTTTATGTGGAGGAAGCGCGCAAATTCGTTGAGACCCGTGTATCTGCTATCAAACGCCGGTTTAATACCCCGGAAGTACAGGGATTTCTTGATGAGGTCACAGATGATCTGATCACCCGTCGCCTGTGGGCAGGGCAGGAAGACATTGATTTGTCGCGGTTGTACCAGGTTAACCTGATTACCTGCCACGACGCGGACGCCCCTTGTCCGGTCGTTAGTCTCAGTAACCCCACCCTGGCGAATCTGGTAGGCAAGGTCGACCGGGAAGTAACAACCAACGCGATGGTTCTGCGGTCTGACCATATGATGATTAAACCCGGTGCGCTGCTGGAAGCAGATGGTGGTTATCTGATTCTGGAAGCACAGGACATTCTCACCGAGCCTGGCGCCTGGGCTACGTTGCTGCGGACGCTGAAAACGGGCATGTATGAAATCTTCAATGCTGACCCGCTGGGCTTATGGGGCACCGTGCAGCTCAAGCCAGAGCCCATTAAGGTTGATGTAAAAGTGGTGCTGGTGGGTGATCCTGATACCTATCAGATGCTGGATTATTACGAACCACGGTTTGCCGGTCTGTTCAAGATTCTGGCGGACTTCAGTGACACCCTGCCCAGAGACAGCGAGGGCTTTTCTGCCTATGGCAATGTGATTGCCCGACTGGCACAACGTGATGATCTGTTGCCTTTCAGTGCGGGCGCGGTAGCCCGGCTCATCGAGCAGGGTGCACGTATCAGTGCTCAGCAGGGGCAGCTGACCAGTCAGTTCGGCCGTATCGCAGATATTGCCCGGGAAGCCGCCTTTATTGCGGCGAAATCCGGGCAGATAGTGGTCGAAGCCGATGACGTGATTCACGGTATTCAGCGTTCGCGTCGCCGCGCAGAGCTACCTGCAAGGCGCTTCCGGCGGCTTATGGCGGAAGGCACGTTACGGGTCGACGTTCAGGGCACGGAAGTCGGTCAGATCAATGGGCTGGCAGTGACCAGTGCCGGCCCGCTGGTCTATGGCTTTCCCTCGCGGATTACCGCTTCTATCGGGCCTGGCAGTGCCGGAGCCATTAACATTGAACGTGAATCGGATCTGTCCGGGTCGGTCCACACAAAGGGCTTTCTGATTCTGACTGGGTTGTTACGCTATCTGCTGAAGCTGCGCCATCCCATGGCTTTTTCTGCTTCCCTGGCATTTGAGCAAACCTATGGTGGCATCGATGGAGATTCAGCATCTGGTGCAGAGTTCTGCTGCCTGATCAGCGCGCTCACAGAACTGCCCATTCGCCAGGATCTGGCGATGACAGGCGCTATTGATCAGAAAGGCAACATTCTGCCGATTGGAGCCGTCAGTGAGAAGGTAGAAGGTTTCTTTGACAGCTGTCAGGGCGTCGGCTTTACGGGTACGCAGGGTGTGTTGATTCCCAGAGCAAATGCGGCAGAGCTGATGTTGCGGGACGATGTGGTGGAAGCTGTCCGGGCCGGCGAGTTTTCAGTCTATGCTATTGAAACCATTCATCAGGCGCTGGCTATCCTGATGAACCGTACTGCAGGAACCTGTACTGAGGATGAGTACGACACCGGCAGCATACTGGCCCGGGCTCAGCACCGCGCCCATGAGTACTGGGAAATCGCCCGCTCTCATCAGTAGGCTGCCAGCGCTTTCAGCGGGGCGGAACCAGAGTCCCGTTGAAAGCCTGTAAATCCGGGAATTTCTTTAGGTTTGCAGACTTTTTCTGTATCTTTACCCGTCCCGTATTTTGAGTGAAGACTACCCCCATGGATAGCCGCGAATTGCGAAAATCGTTTCTGGATTTCTTTGCCAGCAAAGGTCACGCTGTCGTCGACAGCTCGTCGCTGGTGCCAGACAACGACCCGACCCTGTTATTCACTAATTCAGGCATGGTCCAGTTCAAGGAGGCGCTCGCGTTCCGCGAAAACCGTGGTTACACCAGAGCAGCCAGCTGTCAGCGCTGCGTACGGGCGGGCGGTAAGCACAACGACCTGGATAACGTCGGGTATACGGCCCGGCACCATACCTTTCTTTGAAATGCTTGGTAATTGGTCTTTTGGCGATTATTTCAAAGAAGAACAAATTTCTTGGATGTTTGAGTTCTTGACAGAAGAACTCAAACTAGATCCAAGTAGACTATATATAACAACCTTTGGTGGTGATGAAACGGCTGGTATTCCGCTTGATGAAGACGCGCCTAAATTTTGGCAAGCTCTTTTTGCTAAACAGGGTATAGAAGCTATAATCGCTAATATCGGTAGTGAGGCAGATGGCTACCAGAGGGGGATGCAGGAAGGAGAAAGAATCT
>JAGRIO010000397.1 GCA_020443225.1 Pseudomonadales bacterium | reverse complement strand
CCTTTGCGGCCTGGTTAGCGGCGGCGACATCTTATACCAACAATGACTGTCCGCTGATTCCCTTTTATATCTTCTATTCAATGTTTGGCTTTCAGCGGGTTGGTGATTTGTGCTGGGCAGCTGGCGATTTGCAGGCCCGGGGATTCCTGTTGGGTGGTACCTCCGGGCGAACTACCCTGAATGGCGAAGGGCTGCAGCATCAGGATGGGCATAGTCACATTCTGGCTGGTACGGTACCCAACTGCGTGACCTATGACCCGACCTACGCCTACGAGCTGGCGGTTATTGTTCAGGCCGGTCTGAATGATATGTTTGTGAAGAAGCTGCCACGCTACTACTACATCACAGTGATGAACGAAAACTACGTTCAGCCCCCGATGCCGGAAGGCTGTGAAGAAGGCATTATAAAAGGTTTGTATCTGCTCAAACAGAACAGCAGCAAGAAAAGCAAAAAAGTCGTGCAGCTGATGGGTTCTGGTACGATTCTGCGTGAAGTGATTGCTGCCGCTGAGATTCTGAAAACTGAATTTGGTATTGAGTCTGATATCTGGAGTGCTACCAGTTTCAATGAGCTGCGCCGTGAAGGCCTGGCTGTGGCACGCTGGAACATGCTGCATCCGGAAGAGACCCCTCGCAAGAGCTATGTTGAGCAGTGCCTCGGTACTGCACGTGGTCCGGTGATCGCCGCAACCGACTATATGAAGTCCTATGCAGATCAGATTCGTGAGTTTGTGCCAGGCAGCTTCACGGTATTAGGTACTGATGGTTTCGGCAGGAGTGATTCCCGGGAACGCTTGCGGCATTTCTTCGAAGTGGATCGCTATTTTGTGACAATTGCGGCGCTGAGCGCGCTGGTAAAGGAAAATGTGATTGATGCGAAAGTGGTGTCTGACGCTATCAGGAAATTCAATATTAATCCGGAAAAACCCGATCCTGCGGTTTCATAGGAAGGAACAATCATGACGTTTCAGGTGACAGTTCCAGACGTGGGTGAAGCAGAAGGTATCGAGGTAATCGAAATTCTGGTTCAGGTCGGGGATACCGTTTCAAAAGATGATTCTCTGATCGTGCTTGAATCTGATAAGGCAAGCATGGAAATCCCCTCGCCGGTCGACGGTAAAATTACGGCTATCGCTGTCAAAGTGGGCGATGAAGTCGAAGAAGGTGCGTTGATCGTCGAGATGGAAACCGGCAGTGAGAGCAGCCAGTCAGATGAGGATCAGGCTGAAGAGACACAATCAGACGTCAGCGAGTCTGACACGCAAACGACTGATTCGGGGGGCAAGTCGCCGACGGTTCCAAACGAATCAGAAGACACTACTGAGAAATCTGAAAACACGGATGATTCAGACCAGCAGTCGGCCGCGCAGGACTCAACGAAAGAGTTCACTGTCACAGTACCGGATGTGGGTGAAGCCAGCGAAATCACCGTTACCGAGATTCTGGTCAGAGTCGGTACCAGTATCAGCAAAGATGATTCTGTGGTGGTACTGGAATCCGATAAGGCCAGCATGGAAATTCCCGCACCTCACGGTGGTGAGGTCACTGAAATACTGGTCAGTGAAGGCGATGAAGTCAGTGAAGGTACGCCGCTGCTGAAGATGATGATTGCCGCTGAAAGTGCCTCGGTGCAGAAGTCTGGCGCAGTTGATTCAGCGAATGAGAGTCAACCGGCAGGCAGTGGGAAGGCGAAACACGCTGATGACTCTGACTCTGGCTCTGGCTCTGGCTCTGGCTCTGGCTCTGGCTCTGGGTCTGAAAAAGAACCAGTGTCAGAAAGCAGTTCTGAAGGGTCAACCCGATCTTCTCAGAAAGTACATGCTGGCCCCGCAGTCCGTAAGCAGGCCCGGGAGTATGGCGTTGACCTGGCACAGGTGAAGGGTACGGGTCGTCATAACCGGGTGCTGAAAGAAGACATACAAGCCTATGTAAAAGATCAGCTGAAACGCGGCCCGGTTGCCAGCAGTGAGGGCGGCATGGGTATTCCACCGGTGCCCGAAATCGACTTCAGCAAATTCGGCGAGACAGAGGTTGTGGAGCTGTCGCGGGTCAGGAAAAGCAGCGCCCGGAATCTGCACCGCAGTTGGCTGAACATCCCCCACGTTACTCAGTTTGATGAGGCGGATGTCACAGAACTTGAAGCTTTCAGAAAGCAACAGAACAGTGAACTGCAGAAAGAAGGCATCAAGCTGACGCCGCTGGCGTTTCTCGTTAAGGCCTGCGTTGCAGCACTGCAGAAATATCCTCAGTTCAATGCCTCGCTTGACCCTTCGGGCGAGAAGATGATTTACAAGCATTACGTCAATATCGGGATCGCGGTAGAGACACCCGATGGTCTGGTGGTACCTGTGATACGTGATGCTGACAAAAAAGGTGTGCTGCAGCTGGCGCAGGAATCATCTGAGCTGGCAGCTAAGGCGCGGGATAAAAAATTACCACTGGATGCCATGCAGGGTGCCTGCTTTTCGATTTCCAGTCTGGGTGGTATTGGCGGTACGGCATTTACCCCCATTGTGAATTCTCCAGAAGTCGCCATTCTCGGAGTTTCGAAGACCAGAGTGGCACCCTGGTGGAATGGATCAGCATTTGAACCGCGAACGATGCTACCCCTGTCACTATCCTATGATCATCGGGCAATAGATGGCGCAGAAGCGGCAAGGTTCACCGCCTATCTGGCTTCGGTGCTGTCAGATTTACGCAGGCTGATCCTGTAACTCCGGTGCGGCCGGTCGGGGAAAGCTTTGAGGGACTGAATGCTACGGCAGAAACCCTGCGCGATCGCGCAGGGTAAAGGCTCATTGCGGGGCCTTGTCCTGCTGCCAGAGCACTTCTTCAACATCCAGGGTATATGCGGTAAAGCGCGCAGCGACAAACAGATAATCTGACAAACGATTCAGGTATCGCAACCCGTCTGGATTGACGGGTTCACTTTCCGCCAGTGTCACCAGATCGCGTTCTGCCCTGCGGCAGATACTACGGGCGACGTGGACCGAAGCAATCAGGTGGGTACCGCCCGGCAATATGAAGTTCTCCAGCGGTTGTAGCGCTTCATTCATTTCATCCAGATGTGCTTCGATACGATCCACATGATGTGGTTTTATCAGCGAATATCCTGGAATTGACACTTCGCCACCCAGATCGAATATCCGGTGCTGGTTATCCCTGAGGATATCTGTCAACTTCTGCAAACCGGGTTCGTTAGCCGCTTTCAATTCTTCTATCAGCAGACCCAGCCAGCTGTTCAGCTCGTCAATGG
>JAGRIO010000396.1 GCA_020443225.1 Pseudomonadales bacterium | reverse complement strand
GTATGATAATTTTTTCGAAGCCGGTCACTATGTCTGCCGCCAGTGTGAAGCACCACTATACCGGTCTGACGATAAATTTCAGGCGCACTGCGGCTGGCCAGCTTTTGATGATGAAATTCCCGGGGCAGTTACCCGTGAACGGGATGCCGATGGCATGAGAACTGAAATCCTCTGCAGCAACTGTGGCGGCCATCTCGGTCATGTCTTTGAAGGAGAAAGGCTGACCCAGAAAAACACCCGGCATTGTGTCAATTCTGTCTCTATGAAGTTTGTCCCGGCCAGCTGACCTGTGGCGAGACGTTTCGGTCCGGGCCTGCTGATTACTGCGGCCTTTATTGGTCCCGGCACGGTTACGACCGCCAGTACAGCGGGCGCAGGTTTTGGTCTGACACTGACATGGGCCCTGCTGTTTTCCGTCGTGACGACCATCATTCTGCAGGAAATGGCGGCCCGCCTTGGTATCGTTACCCGACAGGGCATCAGCGAAACCCTGCGCAGTCATTTGCGGCAGCCGTGGCTGCGATTCTTTGCACTGGGACTGGTGATTGTAGCTATTGGCCTCGGTAATGCGGCCTACCAGACCGGTAATCTGCTGGGCGCCACACTCGGGGCTGCTGCTCTGTTACCTGTGGACAGCTTCTGGCTGACCCTGACCATAACTTCGTTTGCCACCCTGTTGCTCGCCAGCGGCACCTACCGCTTGATTGAGTCTGTCCTGATCCTGATGGTCATACTGATGAGTCTGGTCTTTATTGCAGCATTTCTCCTGGCCCCACCGTCACTTACAGACCTGATCGACGGCCTGATTCCCACCGGGCTGCCTGATGCTGCTACCCTGACGGTCATCGCACTGATTGGTACAACCGTTGTACCTTACAACCTGTTCCTGCATGCGAACTCAGTTCAGCAGGCATGGGGGAAAGAGCTTGACACCCAACAAGCCCTGACCGGTGCCCGATGGGATACGGGATTGTCTGTCTCTCTGGGAGGACTGGTCACACTGGCAATCATGAGCACCGCAGCTACGGCTTTTTTTGGTACCGGAACCACCGTAAGCGGTGCCACCCTCGCCACTCAGCTGGAACCCGTACTCGGGGTGCAAGCCAGATACTTTATCGCTGCCGGATTACTGGCCGCGGGGCTGACAAGTGCAGTTACTGCACCTCTGGCAGCAGCTTATGCAATCTGCGGCGCCATGGGATGGCCGGCAGAATTACGCAGCCTGCATTTCAGACTGAGCTGGTTAGCCATAATGGTTTTTGGGGCGACTTTTGCGCTACTGCAAAGCAAGCCGTTGTATGCCATTCTGATCGCCCAGGCTGCTAACGGCCTGTTGCTGCCGTTTATTACCGCCATCTTGCTCTGGGTTATGAACCTGCCAGCATTGGGAGGCTACAGAAACAGGTTACTGGCGAATTTCCTGGGTGGCGCTATTCTGCTTATTACTCTGTTGCTGGGAGGCTATAAGCTTTTCAGTCTGCTCGGCTGAAGTTTTTCTGAAAGCTCTCAGAAAGGCTGCACCCGTGCCAGCGGGTCAGGATCGCTGATCACTGCTTCAAAAGCCTCTGCCAGATGCCGGCTCTGGTCCATAGCGGTTTGCCAGAACAGCAGCCGTTCAGCGGACTTCATTTTGCTGAAATCCTTGCGATCGGGGATCTTGCCGTAAGGTAGTCGGGCAATGTACTCACGGGAAGGCGCTAGCAGCACGACCCGCTTCATGTGTGCCGCATCGTTTCTTCGCCAACGCAGCGACTTGTCAAACCACCCCTTAACCACTTCGTCTCCGAAATGAGGGTAAAGTACAAGACCACTTCCTGCGTGATTTCTGAAATCAAAGTGATAATCGATAATACCGCCATCCCAGTAGTGACCAGCCGGCGCCCCATCAATACCCTGCACACCGGACATGAGAAAGGGAATTGAACCACTCGCCACCAGCGCGGGTTTCAGTCTGGCTTCATTGAGTTCAATATGAGTGGTATCAAAATCCCGGAACCGGAAAGCTTCACCACAACCGGTACTGAAGACAACCCGTTGAAACCCGGTCTGCAGCAAGCCGCGGTTGAGCAGGTTACCGAGCGCCGCCCCGCCCATGCCAAGACCCAGCAGCAAACCACGACGACTGTTAATACCCTTGCCTCGCGCTGTCACAATATGGGTACGAAACCGGGAGTTATTAACAATATGATGAATAACTTCAGGGGTCAGGAACCCTTCCAGCACCCAGTCGCATAACTCGTCGACGATCTCAGTCGGAGAACGCGGGTCCTGTTCATCCCACGCCTGGCTGAAGTAACGTTCCTGTAACTGGGTAATGGCATACAGGGGGTCTGGTGCCGCCAGCGCTGCATGACGCCAGCTACCAATGGACGAGCCGTAGAGTTCAACAGGATGCTGTGAGCGTTGCAGGTAATCCCCGAACAGAAAACGGTCGAGATGAGTCAGCGCCAGCAGCTTGGCGCCCCCGGAAGCACCTGTTAGCGCATCAAAACGCTCAGGGGCCCAGCCATACCCGGCAAGTTGCTGCCGGGCTTCGCTACCTGCAAGAATGGTGAGGGGAAAATCAGTCATGAACACTGAAAGCTGGTCCGGCACCTGCTGGGGCCGGATCAGCCCCTTTTTTCATTCCATCGTCAGACAGATCTTGCCGAAGTGCTGCTGTGATTCCTGCAGTCTGAAAGCATCGGCAATTTCTATCATCGGGTACTGCCGGTCAATCACTGGCTTCAGGCCATTGGCGTTAATAGCAGCGATCATATCCAGTTGATGCTGACGACTGCCCACAGTAATACCATCGACGTGTGCATTCTTTCCGAACAGGGCAGCAGTCGGAACCTCGCCGGTAAAACCCGCCAGCACACCAATCAGTGAGATATGCCCACCCATTCTGATCGCAGTAATAGACTGCGGCATAGTACCGGCACCACCAATCTCCACAACAACGTCGACGCCTTTTCCTCCGGTGAGTTCGAGCGCTTTAACGCCCCATTCCGGCGTAGACTTATAATTAATAAGCTCGTCTGCACCCAGTGCCTTGAGCTTTTCGAGTTTTTCATCGGAAGATGACGTGGAAATCACCCGACAACCGGCCATCTTGGCAAACTGCAATGCAAATATTGAAACGCCACCGGTACCCTGTGTGAGAACAACATCACCCGGCTTGATGACAGACTCAACCATCAGGCCGCGCCAGGCTGTCAGTGCCGCACAGGTCAGGGTTGCTGATTCCAGGGCAGAGAAGTTATCTGGCGCATGGGTAAAGCCATGGGCCGGACCAGTGTAATACTCG
>JAGRIO010000395.1 GCA_020443225.1 Pseudomonadales bacterium | reverse complement strand
CCCAGGCGGCAGATCTGCCTCACGACCCCGTGTATGTGATGGGTGCGGCTGAAGGACACCCTTATCCGGCAGACGACATTCCGTCCCGTCAAGACCCTTTCCGGATTGGACTCAGTTACGCGGCACCACGTGCGTTCGAAATGGCGGGCATCCAACCAACGGATGTTGATTTTCTGCAGGTGTACGATTGTTTTACCTATGTTGTTTTGTTGCAGCTGGAGGCCATGGGTTTCGCAGAGAGAGGGGGAGTCTACGATTTTGTCAAAAACGGTCAGGTTCAGCTGGGCGGCCGATACCCGCTCAACACTCACGGCGGTTTACTTAGCGAAGCCCATGTTTGGGGACTGAATCATGTCATTGAAGCAACCCGTCAACTTCGTCATGAAGCCGGAGAACGACAGGTTGAAAATGCCGAGATCGGCCTGGTTACCGGCTGGGGTGATCTCGGCGATGGCAGCATAGCGATATTGAGGAGATAACATGGCTGACTGGCCAATCCCTAATCCGATTGATCCAATTAATGCCGAGTTCTGGCATGTTCAACAAGACGGTGTGCTGCGTTTCCAGCGATGCACAGAATGCGGTCGTTTCCGGCACCTGCCCCGTTACATGTGTTCTGAATGCGGTTCTACAGAATACGAGTGGGCGCCCTCCGTCGGCAAAGGGGAATTGTATTCATGGACAGTAACTCACCAGGTTTTCCATCCCCGTTTCGACGTACCCTTTATCGCCGCAGTGGTGGAATTCCCGGAAGGCGTCAGGATGATGAGTCAGCTCGTGAACGTCGACCCGGATCAGTTGCGACTCGGCATGCCGGTCGAAGTCGAGTTCAAAGTCATTACTGACGAATTCCAGACGCCTGTCTATCGTGTTTGAGACGCCTGTCGAAACTGCATGAGAGTATTAACGATGCGCTTGTGGTGGGGTTCCGGACTACCAGCAGGCAACCCAGGCAACCAAAGAAACCCTTGGCTTGAATTGAGCAGGAGCGATGGAAAAAAATCAGAACACACAGCAATCCGAATTGTTCGATGTCGTCGTAATCGGCGCCGGCTTCAATGGCGTTTATCAGCTCTACCGGTTGCGGCAGGAAGGGTATTCCGTGCTGTTAGTGGATGCGGGTAAAGATCTGGGTGGTATCTGGTACTGGAACAGCTATCCCGGAGCGCGCGTGGACTCCCATATTCCCAACTATGAGTTCTCGATGCCCGAGGTCTGGCGGGACTGGTACTGGCCCGAACGATTTCCGTCCCAGGTTGATTTGAAAGCGTATTTTCATCATGTGGATAAGACACTGGATATCAGTCGTGACGTCCGGTTTGAAACGCGGATCGCTTCGGCGCAATTCGAGGAGTCTGATGAGCTCTGGCATCTACGAGCTGAGGATGGCTTTCGGGTGCGTGCCAAGTTTCTTCTGCCATGTCTGGGGTTTGCAGCCCAGGCATACATTCCCGATATTCCCGGACTGGACAAGTTTGCCGGGCCATGTCATCACACTGCCAGGTGGCCCGCTGATGGCGTTGATTTTGACGGTAAACGTGTCGGCATAATAGGCACTGGTGCCAGTGGTGTGCAGGTGACGCAGGAGTCGGCGAAAGTCGCAGGCCACACAACAGTATTCCAGCGAACGCCGAACCTTGCCCTGCCGATGCAACAGCGCAGCTTCACGAAAGCTGAACAGGATCAGATGAAACGCGAGTATCCGGCCATATTTCGAAAACGGAATACGGGTCGCTCCTCGTTTTATGATCTGGAGCCGGATGAGCGATCTGCGATGGAGGTACCAGAAGAAGAACGGCTGAAGATCTTTGAAGCTGCCTGGCAAAAAGGTGGTTTTCACTTCTGGGCCGGTGCCTTTTCCGATGTTCTGTACAACGCGGAATCGAACCGCCTGGCCTATAATTTCTGGCGGGACAAAACAAGGTCTCGCCTGAAAGATCCACTTCTGGCGGAAAAGTTGGCGCCGATGGAGCCACCTCATCCCTTCGGCGCAAAGAGGCCATCTCTTGAACAGACCTACTACGATGTCTTCAATCAGGAAAATGTTTCGCTGATTGACGTGAGAGAGAATCCGATTCTGCAAGTGACCCGCGAAGGTGTTCAGACCAAAGATGGATTCCATGAACTCGATGTCCTCGTTCTTGGCACCGGATTTGACGCAGGCACCGGTGGGTTTGACCGGATTCATATTCAGGGTGCGGATGGCAGGCGCTTGAAAAACTATTGGTCAAATGGAGTGCGCACTCATCTTGGGTACGGTATACCCGGATTTCCCAATTTATTAGTGCTTTACGGCCCGCAGAGCCCGACCGCTTTCTGTAATGGGCCGACGTGTGCCGAGGTGCAGGGTGAATGGGTTATCGACTGCCTGAACTACCTGCGCGAAAACAGCTACAAGCGTATAGAAGCGACTGAGCAAGCGGCAGATGACTGGATTGAACACATGAAATTTATGGAAGACATGACGGTACTTTCCGAGGCCGATTCCTGGTACATGGGGGCGAACGTTCCTGGTAAGCGTCGGGAACTCTTGTTTCACCCCGGGGTACGAATATATCTGGAAGCCTGCAACAAATGCGCGGCAGCAGGCTATGAAGGGTTTCAATTCAGATGACGGGAAGGTGCATGCTTGAACAATTGCTTCAATTGCGGAGAAATCGACAAGCCTTGTTCACAAAACTGATTCGTTTGATCTACCAGTAAAATTGATCGGATTACGATACCAAATATGTAAGCATACTTTCAATAAGCTCTTGAATGTGAGAATCAGGATTTCCAACAGAAATAGGAGATAAACATGGGGGATCATGTGATCACTACCCTTCGGGATTCCACAACGGATGTGGCGGGAAAAGTACAGCCAGAAATTTCGGGGAAGGGTCAAGACTGCGCTTGAATGGTGAACCGGTGGCGCAGTTTGCGCACCTGTCCGCTTTTGCAGAAGCTATGCTCGTTCATGAAAACGCGATCGTAAAGATCAGGGAAGACATGCCATTGTATAGAGCGGCCCTGATTGGCTGCGGAGTGACCACCGGTACCGGTGCGAATATCGCGGGGACCGGGCGCATCATTGCGATAGACCGCGGTGGTGTCGATTATTCGTTCGAAGCCATTGGGCTGAAGGTGACCTGTGAGCAGGCCTGGGGCATGCTCAGGACTGGCGGTGTTGCGACAGTAATAGGCATGATGCCCCGGTACGTGGACTTTTACCTTTCCGGTAAACTGAAGCTCGATCCGTTGATCTCTACCAGGATTCCCCTTGAAAAGATCGCCACCGGTAAGATCGGGTTTCTTGACGGG
>JAGRIO010000394.1 GCA_020443225.1 Pseudomonadales bacterium | reverse complement strand
GTAAAGACCCCAGAAAATTCCATGTCCCTCTGGCAGTCATGTACATGAAGAACGACCCGACTATCTACCCGCCTGCAGCGATCAGCTTCTTTCACCGCTGGGGTGCCCAGGACAAGGTTCTTATTCCCGTGTCCATTGATGGTGATGCAGAAGAACATGTATTTACCGGCCAGCTTGGAGGGCCTCACCGGACCGACTGGACAATCAGTCAGTTCAGCCAGTTCCTGGACCGTATTCTTGTCTGATCAACTGGAGAAGTTCTTCAGCCCGATGATTGCACCGCTGCTGTTGCTGGCACTGGTGGTACTGGGCACACCCTACCTCGACAGCGCGCCGCCATTTACCCGCGAGGTCATTGGCTCTCTCGATCTGTGGTCACCATTTCTGGGTATGACTCTGGCCGCCATGTTTAACCGTGGCAAGGCTGCCTGGGGCTTTATCTTTCTGGCTGCCACGGGATATCTCAGTCAGCACGATTTCAATGAGTTACCCTTACTACCGGTGCTGCTGCCCGCCATAACCGGCTTCGCTTTCAGTATGCTGATGTTGTTCCCGGAACGGGGCGCGGGCTCAGCCAGGAATCTACTGCCGCTACTGATACCAGCAGGCTGTGCAGGACTTGTGGCATACCTGATGATGAATCCTCAGCCAGCAGCTGAACGGTTACTGACACCTCGCCTGTCAATGCCAGGGCTGGATGCCAGCTTTGCCATCGCGCAGCTGTTGCCACTGGCTTTTTTCACGTTCAGCCTGATCTGGATCCGTTTTTTCGGTCAGGTAATCAATCAGGCGCTGACCGGTGTACAACTGCTGCTGTTGCCTGTCTTCCTCATGCCAGCGGAACCTTTGCTGCTGAGCAACTGCTTCACCGCCAGCGTGTTGTTACTGGCCACGAGTATCCTGCGGGATTCCTACAACATGGCTTACCGGGATGATCTGACGGGTCTGCCACAGCGCAGGGCCCTGAATGAAGCCCTGCAAGGTCTCGGCAGCCGCTATTGCATTGCTATGTGCGATGTTGATCACTTCAAGAAGTTCAATGATACCTGGGGCCATGATATCGGTGATCAGGTATTGCAGATGGTGGCGAGTCAGTTACGCAAAGTACAGGGTGGCGGCAGGCCCTATCGGTATGGCGGGGAAGAATTCTGCATTCTGTTCCCGGGAAAGCGCGCCGACGCTGCCTTCGTTCATCTGGATGAGATTCGCAAGAATATCGCTGCCTACGACATGGTGATCCGCCAGCAGCAGCGCGAAATGAATGATAAGACTAAGGGCAACGCCGCAAAGCAGCAGCGCACCAGAGGTTCCTTCCGCAAGGCAGAGGCAATAGTCAATGTCACCATCAGCATGGGTGTCGCTGAAGCTGGCCCTGCCGCTGGATCGGCAGAAGAAGTCCTGAAACAGGCGGACCAGGCATTGTATGCGGCCAAGGAAGCTGGTAGAAATCGGGTTGTTGAATTTCATGGTAGCTGATCAGGTGACAACTCAGTTAAGTCTCAATGACAACTATCTGTGCCTGAACATCTCTGGCATAGAGAAACCAGCGGAAATGATTCCCGAACTGACAGAAAGGCTGGCCAATCTGAAACATGAGGCAGGTTTTCGTTACACCCTGAACCGGATGTGCATCCTCACCAGTGGCGACAGCTCGCATATTTCAACCATGGACCTGCTGAAAGTTGTTGCCGCGGCCCGCCAGGTCCCCATGCATCCCGACGCCCGCATTGCGCTGGTGGCCGATGCCAGGCACCATGGACTACTACACCTGTTTGCCAGTCATATCCACCGGGGTCGTATCCGCATCTTTCAACTGGTGGACGAGGCGCAGAAGTGGTGCAATGTGCCTGTGGTGGAAGTACCCGCCGACAACGCCAGCAAGATATTCAGTTTCAAAGGTAAACTGACGGCTCAGGAAATTTTTCAGAGTCAGATGAACTGGCAGAAACAGAACGATTTCGACCCATTGAAACCAGTGGTATGGGATCTGACTCAGGCAAGCTTTTCCGCCACCCCTGAAGACATTGAGATACTGGCAGAACAATATCAACAGTTTACGCGGGTCTATCGTCCGCTGGGCGCCACAGCAATCGTTACCTCCCACAAAGTGTGGCATAAGGTTTTCGCTGATGCGTTCCGGGATTTCTGGCGCCAGGGTGGCATTATCAGAATATTTGAAAACGCCTCAGATGCCACTGGCTGGGCTGCTGAACGAGCCTGAACCCGGAACCGGGCTCATACATCCTGTCCTTACTTATCCTTGCCTGAGAACATGGCATTGAGAATTGTCAGTTGCTGACTGAGAAAATCTTCCGTCGATTTCAGCTTTGAAATCAACTGGTCTGCCGACGAGAACTGCGACACCAGTTGATCCTGTAGTTTCTCCATCCGTTCATCCAGTTTCAGCCGTGAATCCGCTACACCTTCCATCAGCGTATTGAGGGAATCCATCTTGGTTTCCAGCAACCCATCGGGTCGGAGAATTTCATCAAATAACTGGTTCAGTTTGTACGCGGTTCCCTCAATATAGGAGACGGTACCACGATTACCCAGCGAGCCGCCGATGACCCGGATACGCATCCCCGCAGCATCACTGAGCTGGCCCGTGGCTTCCTGACCCTGGGTGCCACCACCAATGCCAAAGGCAAACTGACTGATCATAGCCGGTACCATTTCCGTAAAATTGACCTGTGAGTTCTTGCCGGTTGTGGTTGAAATCACCCCGAAGGTAGACAGCCCGATATCGTATTCTACAGTCACCGATTTGCCGGCTGCAGACAGAAGACCATTGCCATTGATGGCACCCTGCAGGGCTGTGGCCAGTTCCGCACCCGTGTTATAGGTCCCTTCCGGCAAATCAATGGCGGTGGAAACGATACCATCCACATTGATTTTAAAGCGGTATGCACCACTGCTGACGTCTGCTGACGAGACGGACAAGGGTACGTTCAGGCTACCGATCGCCGAGCCTGTAAGAAAGCCCGGCTTGGCAGCCAGGGCGCCATCGGATGCCCGCAGGTATTGCCCGGCACCAGTGGCAGCTTCACCATTGATTTTGCCTTTCACATCCAGCCCGGCAATCACCGTGCCCACCGCTGCCCCAAAACCCAGATCGCCAGCCAGATGGGCATCTTCACTCACGAAGGAAATCACACTTGCTGAGCCGTACTCACTGCTCTGAAATGAGAACCGGTGATTATTGCTGTCATAACTGACGGTCACGGAGTCGCCACTGTCAGCAATTTTTTCGTCATTGTTGATCCGGAGCTGCAATTCACGGGCGAGTTCAACACCGGTCGCAT
>JAGRIO010000393.1 GCA_020443225.1 Pseudomonadales bacterium | reverse complement strand
TGCCAAATCCGGCGCTCTGCCGCTCGGGTACTACAAGGACCCGGAAGGTACTGCAAAGACCTTTCCGGTCATTGACGGCATCCGCTATTCCATACCGGGCGACTGGTGCAAGGTCAACACTGACGGCACAATGATACTGCTGGGCAGGGGTAACAATTGCATCAACTCTGGTGGCGAGAAGATATTTCCGGAAGAAGTCGAAGAAGCACTGAAACGGGTGCCTGGCATACTGGATGCAGCGGTGTTTGGCATACCAGATGATCGCTGGGGCAACGCTGTCGCCGCGCTGATCCAGACTAGTGCAGGCCAGTCGCTGGAAGCAACCTATATTGAATCTCAGCTGCAATCACATCTGGCAAGATATAAACAGCCGAAGTCCTACCGCTTTACAACCGAGAGCTTTCGCCACGCCAATGGCAAACTGAATTATCGTGGCGCGCAGAGAATTTGGGATCACACAGACTGACCTGCGGCGGCTGCATGTTGCAGCTGACCAGAACCGGCTGATCAAGCGTGGCAGTTACGCTAACTTCTGACGATTCGCGGGTTCACCAGCCTTATCTCGCGATCACTCACTTAAGTGCGATCCTGTGAAGTCACGCCATCAAAGACAATCCCGGTGACGTCATAGCGGCCATGCATCGCCATGATGAAAAATATCGGTTAACCAGCGATTCCTTTATTGATAAATATCAATGTCAGTGCCTGCTCCGTCAGCCAAACTGCTATCAAACACTGATGACAGGAGGTAGATATGCTAGGTGTAGACAGAATTCTGGTAGTCGTGGATCAGAACGAAGCGGCGACCGTCGTGCTCGAAAAAGCAGTTGCGCTGGCGAAGGCCGCCGATGCTGAGCTGGAAGTCATCCATGTTGTGTATGAGGGTATCGCTGATATTCCTGTGCAGGACGTTGACCACAATCAGGTGATAAAAACCTACGCACTGCAGGCTGCAGAGGCCTGGCTCGAAGATCAGCTGGACAGTGTCAGGAGCAAGGTTAAAAAACTGACCTCTGCCGCTATCTGGAATAAGGATGAATGGTTAGGAGTCGTACACGCCGCTGAAGTCGGGGGTGCCAACCTCATCATTAAGGCCGCTGACAGAAACGATGACGGTCTCTCAATCAGAACACCACAGGACTGGAACCTGCTTCGACACTCCGATGTGCCTGTCATGTTAGTCAAGGCCAACGCCTGGGTTAAGGGTCCCATCATCATGGCGGCTATCGATGCACTGAATGACGATCAGGCGGCACTTAACCAGCGGGTGCTGCAGGAAGCTGATAACCTGACTTCTATTCTGGGTGGTGAACTCGCCATCGTGGCTACTTATCCACTGATGGAACCATGGGCCGAACCCGCCATCGGCATCGACTTTGCGCGATTGAAGGACGAGATAGAACAATCAGCCCGCAAAGGTGTCGAGAAGCTGACGGAGGCTGCGGGTGTCAGCTACAACTACCTGTATATCGAAGAAGGACGACCCGCCATGCGTATACGCGCAATGGTAGAGGAAACCAACGCTGAGATGCTGGTCATGGGTACAGTCGGTCGTACTGGCGTGAAGAGTTTCGTCATCGGCAACACGTCTGAAACCATCCTGCACTACACTGACTGTGATGTCGTGGTTCTGCGCTGATAACCCGCAAGGTTGGTCCGCTTGCAGCAGCGGTACAGCCGGCAAACCTTCAGGCTGCCGGCACCCGCTGTGCCGGCAGCACTGAAACAAACTGGCATCTGAAAATGTCTGATTACAGTCTGCCGCAGATGCTGGCAAAATGACGCTTTAACACTCACCCTGAAAACAACGTGACTGAAGTAAAGGACGCTCCGCCACCCGGCCTCAGAGAGATATTTCTTACCACACCGGATATCACCAGCAGCCAGTGGCAACAATTGTCACTGGTGACACGCTGGCTGCTGATGGTTCGGGCGCCGGTCATTATTATGACCATCACTTCAACGGTGACCGGCATTCTGCTGGCTGCCGCAGATGGTTTCAGTGCCTGGGATATCGCTCTGGCTTTGCTGATCGGTCTGAGCCTGGCACATGCATGTAACAATCTGGTAAATGACTGGACAGATCATTCGACAGGTCTGGATGCCGGCAATTACTTTCGTACCCAGTACGGCGTGCACGTGCTGGAACAGCGGCTGGTCAGCCAGAAAGCGTTTGCCGGAACCTTTGTGGTGACCATGGTCTGCGCGTTCGCAGCCGCCTTTTATGTCTACTTACAGGCGGGTGAGGAAATACTGTATCTGACAGCTGCTGGCTCTTTCTTTGTGTTTTTCTACACCTGGCCGCTTAAACATATTGCCCTGGGAGAACTTACCGTCCTGCTGGTCTGGGGCCCCCTGATGACCGCTGGCAGCTACTTCGCCATCGCCGGTACGGTCAACGCAGACATCATCCTTCTGTCACTGTTTTCAGGTATCGGACCAACCCTGGTGATTTTCGGTAAGCACATTGACAAGCTTGAGCAGGATCGGCAGAAAGGTGTCAGATCGTTGCCCGTAGTGCTGGGCGACCTGAAAGCCCGACAGGTAACCCGCGGCCTGATAGCAGCCCAGTGGTTGCTGTTCCCGATCATCATCTGGCTGACGGAAAACCTTTACCTGTTGCTGTGTCTGCTGGCTATCCTCAGACTCGGTAAACTCTGGCGCGTACTCGGTGAAGAACGCCCCCAGACGCGACCAGGGGACTATCCTGCCACCATCTGGCCGCTGTGGTACTCCGCGGCCAGTTTTGGCTATACCCGTGATCTGGGGCTGTGGCTGATGGCAGCCCTGGTGCTGGATTTGCTGGTTTAGCGCCTGTCAGGACGGCTGATCCGAACCGCATGACGTCGGGCCAGTAAGCGCGCAGCCAGAACACCCGCCAGCAATCCAAACAGATGTCCCTCCCATGAAATATAAGGATTCTGGGGAAGAACCCCCAGAATCATACCGCCATAGAAGAAACCCACCCCCAGACTGACCAGCAGGCTGGTAACACGACGCTCATAGATGCCCAGCGCAACCAGCAGCCCGAAATAGCCGAAGATCAGTCCGCTGGCACCGATATGCCACGCCGGACGACCAAATGCCCAGACCCCCAGACCGCCTGCAATCAGAATGATCAGTGTCGACAGCAGAAAAAACCGGGTTCCACGGATAGCGACCAGAAAACCCAGCATCAGCAGAGGTGGCGTATTGGTCAGCAGATGGAGCAGGCTGCCGTGCAGAAATGGCCAGCAAAGAATGCCTGCGAGCGCGGCAGTCTCGCGAGGATAGATCCCGAAGCGAACCAGCTGCAGGTGCAGAAAGTAGTCCGCAGCGAA
>JAGRIO010000392.1 GCA_020443225.1 Pseudomonadales bacterium | reverse complement strand
TATTGGTTTCTGTGTGGGTAATCCAACCCTGATTGGTGCGCTGGCCAGAATCAAAAGTTACCTTGATTACGGTATGTTCACGCCCATTCAGGTCGCTGCGATTGCTGCCCTGGAAGGTGATCAGAGTTGCGTACAGGATATCCGTGAAATGTACCGCAAACGGCGGGATGTTCTGTGTGAAGGACTGAACAGCATTGGCTGGAAGGTAGAGAAGCCTAAAGCCACCATGTTCGTCTGGGCCAAAATACCGGAGCAGTTCAGAAATATGGGCTCACTGGAGTTCGCGAAGCTCCTGCTGAAAGAGGCAAAAGTAGCTGTTTCACCAGGCATAGGCTTCGGTCAGTACGGTGATGATCATGTGCGTTTTGCCCTGATCGAGAACGAGCATCGTACCCGGCAGGCCATTCGTGGCATGCGCAAGATGATGCAAAATGTTGTCTCTGAACCCGCAGAGAAGTCATAAAAAGGAGAGCGTTCATGAATCGTGTCAGAGTTGGGATATGTGGCCTGGGGACTGTTGGATCAGGTGTTTTCAATCTGCTGAGCACGAACGGAACCGAAATCACCCGCAAGACCGGCCGCCAGATCGACGTGAGTCTGGTCGGCTGCCGGCGCGATCATCCGGCTTGCGACCTCAGCACGACTACAGTAACCCGTGACATCTTTGATGTGGTCCGGAGTGACGATGTGGATGTCGTCTGCGAACTCATCGGGGGTACAGATGTGGCGCTTGATCTGGTGCGTGAAGCGATTGCACATGGAAAGCATGTTGTTACCGCTAACAAGGCGCTGATTGCGCATCATGGTGAGTCATTGTTTCAACTGGCATCAGAAGCCGGTGTCAGCCTTAAGTTCGAAGCTTCGATTGCCGGCGGCATACCCATTGTCAAAGCTGTCCGGGAAGGGCTGGCAGGTAACCGCATTAACTGGTTGGCCGGTATTATCAACGGCACGACAAATTTCATTCTGACCGAGATGGAAAATGCCGGTAACCGGGATTTTGCTGATGTCCTGAAGGAAGCGCAGGATCTCGGTTACGCTGAAGCTGACCCAACCTTCGATATCGAAGGTATAGATGCGGCTCATAAGCTAACTATTCTGTCTTCCATTGCCTTTGGCGTGCCTTTGAATCTTGCAGCACTTTACTCTGAAGGTTTCTCGGCTATTACCGTTGAAGACATTCGTTTTGCCAGCGAGCTGGGTTACCGGATAAAACACCTGGGGATCACAACCCGCAGCGAGCAGGGCGTTGAACTGCGGGTTCATCCGACCCTGATCGAGAAAAGCCGTATGCTGGCACAGGTGAATGGTGTCATGAATGCTGTCATGGTTGGCAGTGATGCAGCCGGCGAAACAATGTACTACGGCGCCGGTGCTGGCGCCGGTCCGACTGCCTCATCTGTCGTCGCTGACATTATTGATGTGGCGCGAAGCGATGGTCAGTCTGGCGGTGTGCCGGAATTCGGTTTTATACCACAAGCGCTGGAAACTCTGCCGATGGTGCCAATGGAGGAAACCGCTTCCTGCCACTATCTGCGCATGCGTTTGCTGGATAAGCCGGGCGTTCTGGCCAGAATATCAACGATTCTCAGTCAGCATGACATCAGTATTGAGTCCATGATCCAGAAAGATGGCAAGACAGGGACTGCCCCGGTCGCGATTATTACCGATGAAATTCGTGAAAGTGCCATCAACGAGGCGATTGCTGAACTTGAAGCCTTAGCCGAAGTAGACGGAAAGATCAGCCGGATTCGTGTTGAATCCTTCTGATCAGCAGTCCCGTGAAACCTCGCCTCGTCAGACGACAAGCGAATCATTATCCTGAGGGCTACTCACCGCTCATAGGCCGGCTACTCAGTGGCCGGGGAATAACCAGCGATGCTGAAGCAAGCCTTGAGCTTGCTGGCTTGCTGCATCCTGACAGCCTGAAGGGTATTGATGAGGCGGCCAGTCTGCTGGCTGATGCCGTCTGCCGGCAGGCATCTGTTCTGATAGTCGGGGACTTCGATGCTGACGGTGCCACCAGTACCGCACTGATGGTCAGGGTACTGACGGCCTTCGGTGCCCAACAGGTTCGCTAGGTCGTCCCCGACCGCTTCATTTATGGCTATGGCCTGACCCCTGAACTGGTCGACCTGGCTGCGACTGAACAGCCTGAGCTGATTGTCACCGTAGACAATGGTATCTCCAGCCTGGCGGGTGTTGCCCGTGCGAAAGAACTGGGCATACAGGTGCTGATTACCGATCACCATTTGCCTGGCGAGGCATTGCCAGCAGCCGACGCCATTGTGAACCCTAATCAGCCTGGTTGTGGATTTGAGTCCCGGGCGCTGGCGGGTGTCGGAGTCGCGTTTTATCTGTTGTCACGACTCCGGAAAGTGCTGGAGGCGCGTGGTTGGTTTGCGGGGGCCGGCATCAGCCCGCCCGCCATGGCGGGATTTCTTGACCTGGTGGCGCTGGGTACGGTGGCAGATGTTGTCCCGCTGGACAGGAACAACCGTATATTGGTGGCACAAGGATTACGTCGCATCAGAGCCGGTAAGTGCAGCGCAGGCATCAGAACGCTGCTTTCGGTTTCCGGCACCAACCTGTCCAGAGTATCGACCCGTGATCTGGCCTTTGGTGCAGCACCGCGACTCAATGCAGCTGGCAGACTGGATGATATGTCCATTGGTATTGCCTGTTTGCTGGCTGAAGATGATCAGCAGGCGTTACTGATCGCCGCTCGGCTGGACCAACTGAACCGGGAACGGCGGGAAATTGAAAAGGAAATGAAGGCGGATGCAGAAGAGATACTGAAGCAGGAAACTGCCCGCCATATCCGTCAGGACCAGAAAGAGCAGCCTGCGGGTTTGTGTCTCTATGCCGCAGGTTGGCATCAGGGTGTGGTTGGTATCCTGGCTTCCCGCATCAAAGATCGCGTGAACAGACCGGTAATTGCCTTCGCAGCCGATGATGAAGGTAATCTGAAAGGCTCTGGCAGATCTATCAAGGGGTTTCATATCAGAGATGCGCTGGCACACATAGATGCCATGAATCCTGGCATGATCAGTCGTTTTGGCGGCCACGCCATGGCTGCCGGTCTAACCCTGCCGGCACCTCATTTGCAGCAATTCAGAGACTGTTTCAATCATCTCGCCGGTCAGTGGTTGTCGGCAGAGGCACTGGAGATGACTATCGTCACCGACGGCGAGCTGACGCAGAAACTCTCAGTGAAAGACGTTCATGAGGTGTTGCAGTCCATGCCCTGGGGACAGGGTTTTCCGGAGCCGCTGTTTGATGGCGAGTTTCAGATCATCGATCAGCGAATTGTTGGTGGAAGGCATCTGAAGCTGAAGC
>JAGRIO010000391.1 GCA_020443225.1 Pseudomonadales bacterium | reverse complement strand
TTCTGGTCAGCAGAACCCGCCACTTTCCAGCTCATTCGCAGCGAGCTGATGCAGCTGCGCAGAAAGCTGGAGAAGATCAGTAGCGAGACGCCTGTCAACGTTGGTTTTGAAGTATTTGAAGGAAAGGCTCCGGATTCCCGCCAACCCATCACCACTCACCTTATAGACACCAGGGTGTAGCAACCTGTCAGGTACCGGCATGGATATTGACCACGAACCACTAAAACAACCAGCAAATGAAGCAGAGGGTCTCTCTGCTCAGGAACAGGATCTGGCAGTCGCCCTCTACTATGACGGCAGGAATGCGCCGCGGGTTACCGCCAAAGGTGAATCAGATCTGGCGCGGGAAATTATGGCGATTGCGGAGGCCTTCGCTGTGCCGATGTTCCGGCAATCTGAACTGGCACAAACCCTGTATCAGCTGGAACTCAATGACGAGGTACCCGAACCGCTGTATGTAGCCGTCGCCGAAATTATCGCCTTTGCTTATCAGTTAGAAGGACGGTTTCCTGGTGATGGAAAGCGCCCGCAACGACGGGCGCAGGTTTCAGACTGAAACAGAAGTCTTATTGCGACGTCTGGGTCTGAGATGAGTGATGATTTCAGCCTCTGTCCTGGATACCCCCAGTTCATCGACCAGCCGGTTGATGTCTGCGCCAGCCTCCATCAGGTCAGCGGCATCGTCTACGGTGTCTGGCTTGCGAGTCTCCGCCGTTGCTGCCTTCCGGTCACTGGCAGCAGACCAGTCACCCTTCTGCATGGCACGCAGCTGTCTGGCCATGCCATAGCAGGCGAGGTGATTTGCTGTCATCTCGCTCTCCAGTTCGTTGAGATCCTTTTCCACGCGCCAGCGCATGTTAATGATCAGAATGAAATTCAGTACGCCAGAGAAAACCGCAAACCCAAGCAGCAATTCAGTCAGATATTGTTCCAGTATCATCGGCAGAACTCAGAAAGCTTCAAAGTCTGACCATTCTTCTTCGGTCAGCATCTTTTCCAGTTCAACAAGAATCAGCAACTCCTCATTCTTGTTGCAGACCCCCTGAATAAAGCGCGCACTGTCATCATGGCCGGCATTCGGGGGATTTTCGATTTCTGACTGACGCAGATAAACCACTTCTGACACACTGTCGACCAGAATACCGACCACATGCTGATCAGTTTCGACAATCACGATACGTGTACTGTCGGTGACATCGCCCATTGACAGGCCAAAACGCTGGCGGGTATCGATGACTGTCACCACATTACCCCGCAGGTTGATAATCCCAAGGACATAGCTGGGCGCACCGGGAACAGGCGCAATTTCGGTATAGCGTAATACTTCCTGAACCTGCATAACATTGACCCCGTAGGTCTCGCCATCCAGGCGGAAGGTTACCCATTGCAAAACCGGATCTTCGATATTCTGTGCTTGCATGTTCATACTTTTATTCCCAACTGGCTCTGCGAGAGCCGCTTGTTAAGGACCTCTGACAACGGTGACACCATCTGTATACTTTCGTCGCTGCTGGCTGCAGACCGTTCTGCGGTAAGGCGAAATCAGCGTTTGCCCGCTGTAGCCGCGGGGTCTGGTCAGCCTGCCTGGACTCAGTCCGTGCGCTAACCAGTGACGTCCTATAAATATAGTCCAGCTTCCGGAGCCCGCCACTCAGGAAACATCAATTCTCTGATTCATTGACACTTCCAACAGGATTTTCGGGTCAAACAACCGGCACAGTTCAGACTTATGGGTCCCGATGAACCAGGGCACCTGTTTATCTATGCGTCGCCACAACACATCTTCTGTAGTGACCATCAATGGATCTGTGACATCGCTGCACCAGATACCCACACGGAATCCGTGGCAGGTCAGCAGGTACAATGCCGGCTCTGCGTCAGGCTCATCCCGCATTCCGGGAATATCAATGCCCTGAAACCGGGTACGGGATGAGAATTTATCGACCCGGTCCACGGCATCCATGGGCACCAGCAACCGGTACTGTCCAACCCGGATCTGCAGGCACTCAAAACGTCCTTCGCGGATCGCCCAGCGCGGAAATTGATCAGCCACTTCCAGCTCTTCGCTGACATCAGCCACCATTTCCTCAGGCGGAACTTCTGACAGCTCAACCGTTTCGGTGGCGTCCTGTAACAGCAAATCCAGATAATCAGTGAAGACTTCAGGCAGCAGCTCTGTTGCATTCGCCAGCCCTGGTTTGTGCTCAGGCATGGCTTACCTCACCCGCCGCCAGCAACTGCTTAACCAGCAATTGATACGCCTGCACACCATGACTTCTGGCAAACAGAAAGGAGGGCAGCACGCCCATCCTGCTGGCTTCCCGGAACTTGGTATCGACGGGAATAACGTGATCCCAGACCCGACTGCCGTACTCTGAACGAAGATGATTGAGGCTACGGCGACTGGCGTTGGTTCGCTTATCAAACAAAGTGGGAACCAGCAGATAATCTATGGCTGTACCAGACTGTTCCATCATCTTCAGCACTTTCAGCATGCGTTCCAGCCCTTTAAGGGCCAGGAAATCTGTCTGAACCGGAATGATCAGACGGTCGCTGGCGACCAGCGCATTGATCATGAGTAATCCCAGCGCGGGTGGCGAATCGATAATCGCATAATCGTAGTTGTCTGCCTGCTTGCTGAGCCAGGTCTTCACCACCAGCCCCTGACCTTTCAGGCCAGTACTGCGCTTCTCAAGATTAGCCAGTCCGATGGATGCGCCAACGATATCCAGATTATCAAAACCCGTTGGCTGCGGACTCAGACGCGTCTGCTGATCAAACAGATCATAGGCAGTGTTCTCTACCCGGTCCGGGTCCAGCTGCAGATAGCTGGTCATGGACCCCTGCGGGTCGAGATCCAGAAGCAGTACCCGATGACCCAGTCCGGCCAGCACATCGGCTATGGCAATGGCGCTGGTCGTTTTACCGACACCACCCTTCTGATTGGCAACACTCCATATCTGCATAATCAGCCGAAAACTCAGTTCGCTCCTTCGTCTATATCTTTCAGCACCTGCTTCAGCAGTGCCGGGTCTATATCATTCAGCCAGCCTTCGCTGGCCGGATCCTGCAACGGTTGATTCTTATTGATCAGTGGTACGCTCCTTCCTTCGGCGTCCTGAGCTGGTGGATTCTGAGAAGATGTAGCGGGGTCAGCTGACAACAAAACTGCCAACTTCCCGGCGTCCAGCGCAGCAGTGCGGAGACGAACCACAACCCGTCTGTTAGCAGCCTTACCCGCTGGTGAATCATTGGCGGCAATACTGCGGGTATCAGCATATCCTTTAGCTACCAGCCTGCCTTCATCCACACCTGCGCTAACCAGCCAGCGCACCACCGCAGCAGCGCGCGAGGAAGAA
>JAGRIO010000390.1 GCA_020443225.1 Pseudomonadales bacterium | reverse complement strand
AGCCCGACCAGTTCCTGGTTGGGCTCTATTTTCTGCCGGCTTTTGCTCGCCACTGCCGAACCAATAGACGTGCTCTCCATAAAAATAACCATGGCGATAAGCAATGCCGAGGGCAGTAATCGCTGAAGCTCTGTCAGCGTCAAGGTCATCATGCCCAGCGCCGGCCAGGCATCAGGTATGGGACCCACCACCGCCACGGAACGGGTATCGGCCAGTGACAACCACCAGACGCACAGTACCGACAGGATCACGGCGTACATCGGTGCAGATTTCACCAGATTAGTCACCAGCCTGGCAGACAATCCGGTTCTGAGAAGAATCCCTTCCAGCTGATGACGACAGAACCAGAGCAGGAGCATGGCCCCGGCGGCAATCCCGAGAACCACCAGGTTGATACTGTCAAGGTGAGTAAAAATGTGAGGAACCACCACATCAACCGCGGTACCGGGTGACTGGCTGATTCCCAGTATCGAAGGAATCTGGTTAGCAATAATGAGAATGGCCGAGGCTGCGATAAAGCCCGTCACCACAGAATGACTGAGAAAGCTGATAACCGCACCAAAATTAATGATCCGCAGGATAATCAACAGGCCGCCGGTCACCAGGGTTAATTTGGTGGCCAGCGCTACGTAAGCGGCGCTGCCTGGCTGCGCCTGATCAGAAATCGCTTCCAGCGTCATCATTGCCAGAATTGCAGCAGGCCCTACCGCCAGGGTACGGCAACTACCAAAAGCCGCATAACCAGCGAGTGACATGATAGCGGCGTACAGACCATATTCCGCAGGCAATCCCGCCAGGTAGGCATAGGCAATCACCTGCGGAATGGTGATAAATACCACGACGACACCGGCAATCAGGTCTGCCTGAAAATCGTTCCCCGAGTAGCTTCTGGCCCAGACCAGAAACGGGAAAAGTTCAGTCAGCCAGGATTTTTGGGTTACGGACATTTCAGCGATACAGACATTTCAGGGTTATGGACATTGTTATCAGATATTTTTGTTATGAGCATCGTAGCCCGCGTGAACCATAGTATGAACCATTGATGAGGTTCTACCACACCGGTGCGTCGGTGCCCGGCGGTACCGATGGTCTCACATCCCGGGTATCAAAGTCGCTGAACTCTGCACCGTGGGGCGCCGCACGCAATTCACCCCAGGCCGAGGGAAAATCAGTACAGAGACCGTTCCAGTCCGGCTGGTCAGTCACCACCAGCGGGCATCGGCCCATGCTTCGCAGCCACAGGGCTGTGCGCGCCAGTGACACCTCAACAAGATAGCTGCCACCACTTTGCATCTGCCGCAATAAAGCAGTCTGGGCGCCAAGTGCCATCAGGAAACCCGAGGCAAAGTCGAGAATTTGCACGGGCAATGCTCTGGGTATGTCAGAGCCTGTTGCCTGAGCTTCGGCCATGTTGAATCCCATGGCTGTCTGCACCAGCGAATCAAAACCCTTACGCGATGCCCATGGCCCCGATGTTCCCCAGGCCGACAGCGAAGTCACCACGATACCAGGACTCAGCGCGGCCAGCTCTGCTGGTCCATATCCACGTCGCGCCAGACTATCAGGTGAATAGGCCTGCACAAAGACATTGGCATCCCTGATCAGGTTTTCCAGCCCCTTGCGGCCTTCCGTATGTTCAAGATCAAGCCATGCAGATCGTTTGCCACGACTGGTATCAACAATCGCCCGGATATTTGGCAGCCGTGGCGAGTTGATCAGCATCACATCAGCACCGTAAGTTGCCAGTGTTCTGCCACAGACAGGACCCGCCAGAATCCGGGTCAGGTCCAGCACGCGAATACCGGTCAGGGGTTTCTGGCCCGGCCTGAGTGGCACCGGTACTCTGGGCTCGGCTTCACCAATGCGCGTAATACTGATCAGAGGCATCGTTCTCACAGCCCGGCCCTGCGCAGTCTGGTCAAACCCGGCAAAATCCCGGGCGGCTGTCACTGGCAGACCTTTCTCGCTGGCTGCTGTCTCAAAGTCTTCAGCAGACCAGTTTCGCAGCGCACTGGCCACCATCTCTCTGCTAACCTGACCAGGCGGCTGAGGTATATCCAGCAACGCCAGAGCGCCATCCCGGTGATGATCAAAATTCGCGTGAATTCGCACATAACCATCAGCACAGGGATAAAGCCCGGACAATGGTGCCCAGGCATCCGGCAGTTCACCATCAAGGGTAAAGTAGCCGGTGCACTCCAGCTCTGCGGCTCGCTGGTCAACCCTGACAGTCAGTTCAGGCCGGCCCCGCTGCACAGCAACTTCTGTTGCCGCGAGCGCGGCTGCAGCGATAGCGCTTTGCGCTGCTGCACCTACCTGAAATGATGAGGAAAGCAGTGCGCCACTGTTCGACAACGACAGACGCGTCATCGCGGCAGACGGCAACCCTGATTGTGCCCAGAGATCCCGGACCAGCGCAGCGGGTAGATTATCAGCCACTGACACCACCCGCTCGCAGGTAGCGATGAATTGCTGTGGCCAGATGCTGCCCGAGGATATCGCTGGCGAAGGAATCAGGGTGATAACCGTCTTCTGCCAGATGATCTTCGTGAAAATCAGCGCTGATGTCGATCCAGGTCACCCAGGGTATCAGTCTGGCAGCTTGCCTCAGGGCGTGATCCAGCATGCGGGCACGCACCCCCAGAACATAGCGCAGAGGCTGGGGCAGTGCGGTAAATCGATGCATGGGTGGAATTCCGATGAAAAACACCGGCGCACGGGTACGATCACGAAGTGTTGACATGAGTTGGGTCAGCCCAAGTTGCCACTTCAGCACAGACGTCAGGTGTGAGACATCATTAACGCCAATGGAGATTACCACCGCATCAGTTTTTCGTGGCCGGAGCCATTGCACCCGTTCCTGCAAGTCCGCGAGGCGATCACCATTTTCGCCTTCAATCTGCCAGCTCACTGACTGGCGTGAAAGCCGGGTCAGGTGATCTGCAGTGCGGGCAGCAACTGTTGCGGCCGTATCGGGCAAACCGACACCCACTGCAACAGAATCCCCCAACATCAGCAGATGCAGGTCCGCATTGCTGTCACCCGGACCGGAACGGGGGCCGGGCGCAACGGGCAATCGAGGCGTATTGGCTCTGGTTCTGATGCCCTGCCAGATCAGCAGGGGGAAAAGAAGCAGGCACAGAGTCCACTGCAGGGTCAGCCTGAGCATTCACTGTGCCTGTGATTTCATCGGTGTTCAGGTACCAACGGAGTCGAGAATGGCGTTAAACGTTGCGCTGGGACGCATTGCTTTCTCAGTCAGTGCAGGATCCGGCGCATAGTAACCTCCCAGATCCTGTGGCTTGCCCTGCGCACCGTTCAGTTCCGCAACGATCTTCTCTTCATTCTCGCTGAGTTCGCGGGCGACGCGGGAAAA
>JAGRIO010000389.1 GCA_020443225.1 Pseudomonadales bacterium | reverse complement strand
CAACAGGCTTTGCCTGCGTTGTATGATTGCCGGCATGACAGATTTATCCCTGAATCCGGACTTCTTCGATAAGCCACCGGCAGCGCTGGCGGTTGCCCTGTTGGGCAAGGTGTTACGCCGCAAGGTCAGCACCAGTGACGGCGACTTCTGGCTGGCAGCCCGCATTATCGAGACTGAAGCCTATTACCTGCAGGAAAAAGGCAGCCATTCCTCTCTGGGATTTACCGAAAAGCGTAAAGCCATGTTCATGGCGCCCGGCACTATTTACATGTACTACGCAAGGGGCGGAGATTCGCTGAATTTCTCTGCCAAAGGCCAGGGTAATGGTGTTCTGATCAAGTCCGGATTCCCCTGGTTTGATGCGTTATCGCCAGAAGCTAATCTGCCCGTTATGCAGGCACTGAACCCCGGCACTCAGGGGCCACGACCCGTGACCCGGCTTTGCAACGGCCAGACCCTGATTTGTAAATCTCTGGGACTGAAAGTCCCCGACTGGAATCAGCAGCGTCTCGACCCTGAACGGTTCAGGCTTGAAGCACCCGATAAGGGAATTTCAGAATATATACAGACAAGCCGGCTGGGCATTCCCGAAGGGCGTGATCATCACTTACCCCTGCGGTTTATTGAAACGGCCCTGGCCCGCCACGCCACCCGCAACCCGATGACCGTGCGTAACGCGCGTGAAGGCGTCGATTACTTTCGAAGAGCAGGCGGTGAAGCGCCTATCCCACTTCCTGAAGTTGAGTGATCACACTCTCGAGATCTGACAGCCGCGCCAGCGGATTTTTCATTTCCAGCAACCGCTGCTTCAGCTTGTTCGGCAAGGGCAACAGCTCCGCCAGCCTGCCGCCGACATCCGAGGCACATTCAAAATTCACTTCCAGCTGCAGGCCGCGGGCAGCCTCATGCTCCAGCAGATTCTCCAGCAAACCTGCCAGCTCAGCCTTGTCGTCCGGAATAGCAATCAGGGGTTCATTTTCCAGGAACTCCACGTCGGCCATCATCAGCCGGTCAGCATTTTCATACTGATCGCGGATAACGAACTTCACCTGCCCTTCCACCAGAATACGCAACATGCCGTTATCGCTCTGGTCGAAATCGATGATGGTGCAGTAGGTACCTGTGTAAGCCACCGATGGCAACTGGTCATCGCGGGATTTCAGCAACTGCTCGCCTTCCTCGATCATCACCACGCCAAAGCCACCATTGTCTCTGAGGCACCTGCCAATCATATCCAGATAGCGGGGTTCATAGATCTCCAGCGGCAGATGACCGCCGGGAAAGAGAACAAGGGGAAGTGGGAACAGCGGGATCTCAGACATGCGCGCATTCTAGCGCACTTGGCTCGCCAGCAGGAATCTGCATTGCAAATTCTCCGCTACGGACGCCTCATTGATAACGGCCACGATGGTTACCGCCTGGTCGGTAACTCTTCGCTGTTAACCCTTCAGGGTGAAGTCTTCATTGTGAAGAGGAGACCACGTCAGTAAACTGCCGCTTTCAGATTTCCGGGCCGACCCATTGGAACTGCTACACATCATTGCTCTGGCGTTAATCCAGGGTCTGACTGAATTCCTGCCTATTTCCAGCTCTGCTCACCTGATCCTGCCATTTGAGATTCTCGGTTGGGAAGATCAGGGGCTGGCCTTTGATACCGCAGTGCATCTCGGTTCGTTGTTTGCCGTTCTGGTCTATTTTCGCGAAGACATTATCCGCCTGCTGGGTGCGACCTGGACCGCCACCATCACTCAGGAACACAGCGCTGACAGTAAGCTGGCAATTAATCTGCTGATCGGTTCGGTGCCGGTCATTATTGCCGGACTGGTCTTCAAGGACTTCGTTGAAGGCAGTCTGCGCAGCATCGAGATCATTGCCTTTACCACAGTGTTTTTCGGCATCCTCTTATGGATCGCTGATCTGAAGGGCAAACAGGGTTTCAATGAACAGGGGCTGGATACCCGCCGCGCGCTGGTAATTGGGGTCGCGCAGTGTTTCGCGCTGGTTCCCGGTACATCCCGCTCTGGCGTGACCATGACCGCGGCGCTTATGTGTGGCTTTGATCGCGAAAGTGCATCACGGATCTCGTTCCTGTTGTCTATTCCGGCCATTGCCGGCGCCGCCACCCTCAAAACCATCGACCTTGTCACCGGTGATACAGCGATTGACTGGACTTCCCTGAGCCTCGGTCTGGTTCTGTCAGGCGTCAGCGCTTACATCTGCATCAAGCTGTTTCTGGACTTTATTAATCAGCTCGGGTTTCTGCCCTTTGTGATTTACCGCTTCATCCTGGGTGCGGCACTGACGGGGCTGATTTTCTTCGGCTGAACCTGTTCCAATCCCCATCGCTGCGCCGCCAATGGTTTGCCTGACGGGTCTGGTCAGATACATTAGGGTTTTACACCAGGCCCGATACAACAGCACCTGTCCATGACCCGCCCGATAATCCTTATAGAAGACGAGCCAGGCATCGCCGACAACGTGGTTTATGCCCTGAAGCAGGCGGGTTACGAGCCCCACTGGTACCACGAGGGACAAGCCGGTCTGAAGGCCGCTGCAGACCTGCAACCTCTGCTGGTTATTCTGGACGTTGGATTGCCCGACACAGATGGTTTCGAAATTTGCCGCCAGCTCAGAAAAACCTCGGATGTGCCGGTGATTTTCCTGACTGCCCGCAGTGATGAAATAGACCGGGTGGTTGGCCTCGAGATCGGCGGCGATGACTATATGGTCAAACCCTTCAGTCCCCGTGAACTCATCGCCCGGATAAAAGTCATTTTGCGGCGGGTGATGACCACCACAGCAGAGCCAGACCATACCCACGAAACAGCAGGATTCAGGGTTGACGAAGCAGGCAAACGCATCTGGTTTCAGGGTCAGCTGCTGGCACTGACAGCTTACGAATTTGGTATTCTCGCCCTGTTGTCACAGCAGCCGGGGCGCATATTCAGCCGTGCCCAACTGATGGATGCGGTCTGGTCTGCGCCGGAAGAAAGTTTCGAGCGGGCCGTAGATACACATATCAAAACTCTGCGGGCCAAGTTACGCGCCATCGACCCGGATCATGAATCACTCATCACCCATCGGGGGCTGGGTTACAGCCTGAAACCGTCTGACCGTCATCATCTGCACAAAGATCAGTCGAAGGTGCGCTGAATGAGCCTGAATCTTCGCATCTTCGTTGCGTATTTTTCAGTGCTGGGCATAGCCATCTATTTTCTGCTGAACGCTTTTACGACCGAATTCAAACCTGGGGTACGGCAAGCCAGCGAAGATGCCTTGCTGGAAACTTCAAACCTTCTGGCAGAGCTGATAGCGGTGGAATTACAGGATCAGCCGCTGACAGATTTCGACTTTGCTGACAGCGCTTTCGCCCGGGCCGTGCAGCAGTTCGAAGCA
>JAGRIO010000388.1 GCA_020443225.1 Pseudomonadales bacterium | reverse complement strand
TCTGACCCGTAAAAGCTGGCGGAATAATCAGGATCATCTCTTCCAGCTGGTGACTGACGGCAGTCTCAGCATCCTCTTCGGCATTACCCCCGAATTCGCGGAACTTCAGGCCCTTCTCTTCCAGCCAGTCAATCAGATGCGGCGCATTGTCTGCGCCAATCACTGCAATCTGCAGATCATCGTCACTGGTGCGCATGTCGATCATGGTCGTGACAAGAAACAGCACCAGAAACGGCGCCAGCAGCGGAAATATCAATGCAGACATCAGAGCGCGCTTATCACGCAGACCATCCAGCACTTCTTTACGAAAAACGACCTGATAACCCTTCATGCCGGAATCACCTGTTCAACAAGCCGGACAAAAGCATCTTCAAGGTCCGCCTCTCCTGCTGCCTGACGAATATCATCTGTGGTACCTTCCGCCACTACCTGCCCCATCGACACAATCACAATCCGGTCACAGAGTTTCGCCACCTCGTGCATCAGATGGCTGGAGAACAGTACCGTCATCTGCTGGTCCCGCAGCGCACTGATCACATCCCGGACGACCCGGGTGGTCATAACGTCCAGCCCATTGGTAGGTTCATCGAGAATCAGATTAGTCGGGCTGTGCACCAGCGCCTGGGCCATAGACACCTTGGTCTTCTCACCTTGTGAAAAACCCTGCGCTTTACGGTCGGCTATCTTATGCATATCCAGCAGACCGATCAGCTCATCGGTACGCTGGGCTAACTGGTCTTCCGGCATGCCGTGCAGGCGGCCGAAATAATGGATATGTTCCCGCGCCGTCAGTCGGGCATAGAGACCATGGTTATCTGTCATCACTCCCAGGCGTGACTGGGCTCCCAGTACATCCTGCATCGTGTCGACACCATCTACCATGACCTGCCCATGATCTGGCGTCAGCAACCCATAAAGCATTCGCAGCGTTGTGGATTTGCCGGCCCCATTGGGTCCCAGCAGTCCCGTCACCTGCCCACTGTCAGCGCGGAACGAGATATCACGCACGGCAACCACATCACCAAAGTGCTTACGAACTTCCCGAACTTCGATCACTGGCCCTGCCCTCCATCGGTGACTTCCTGTAGTGGCTCAGACTGATTCGCTACTGGCTCTGATGCCGTGTCGAACAATGGTACCGGTCCTGCCGGTGTCGTGAAAAAAGCAGGGCGCTTCAGATGTTCGGTACAACCACTGTCAACTTTCCCGGTCTGCAGGTCACCAAGGAACCCGTACAACACATCCGGCAAGCAACCAGTGAATGAGGCATTATGGCCGACCCCGGGCACGACGATGTGAACCGACTGGTGGAGAGTCTGGTGGGCATGCTCGCCATACTTTGGCGGTGTAACGGGGTCCAGTTCGCCAGAAAGCAGCACTGTTGGCACACTGGATTCAACCGGTTCGAAATAGCTGTCAGGAACCTCACCCGTGGGCCAGAACTCACAAACCCGCATCAGCATCCCGTTATCGGCATGTCGGTAAAAGCGCCCTTCAGGCTCTTCACCAGTGAGCCTGCTGATATCTTCAGCACAGAATACAGATGCCATCATGCCTGCACTGATCCCGGAGCTGCCACCACCAAACTGATAACCAAGGGTCAGCAAAGGCTGAAAATCCCCTTCATGGGCCTTATGCAAAGCAAGCGGTAACAATACTGACAAGGTGCGGTGATACAGTACCTGTCGGGTCACGCCTCGCAGAATCTCATCATCCATATAGTGCGACTGCAACTCGCCTGTGGCCGGGTCACGAAATGGCACCAGCCCCGGTGACGCCCGCAATCTTGATTGCAATGTCGCGAATTCAGCGACCAGATCCGGAAAAGCCTGGTGACACGGAGTGGCTGCCTCGCAGTCATCGAATAGTTTTTGCAGCGCAGCTTCAGTATCCACAGGAAACTGACCCAGGATGGATATATCCGGTGGTGCAACACCATCGAGTATCATGCTGCGGACATGGCTGCCATGCTGGCGTGCATAAACCAACGCTGCGCGGGTGCCATAGGATATGCCGAACAAATTAATTTGCTGGTAACCCAGGGCTTCGCGAACCGCATCCAGATCATCCATCGCTATATGAGTAGTGTACATCGCGGGGTCGGCTGGCAGGGTTTTAAGGCACTCAGCCATCTCCACCAGGCCTTTCTCTGCCATTGCGTCCGGTGACAGCATGCGCTGTTCAGGGGCTTCATTCGAACAGGCGATATTGCCAGAGCTGCCAGTGCCGCGCTGGTCAACGAGCACCACGTCGCGAGTGTTACGAATCTCGGGTAACCCGGCGATAATGGCCGGTCCCGTTTCAATCGCAGACTGTCCAGGACCTCCCGCAAGATAAAACACCGGGTCAGGTTCGGGAACTTCTGCGATAGCGGGCAATAACATTACTGCGATATCAATCTGACGCCCGTCGGGTTTAGCCGGGTCTTCGGCGACTGTCAGCGAGCCACACAACGCGTCTTCCTGAATTGTGGCGAAACGAAGATTACCCGGGCGGTCGCAGGCAGACAGGGATTGACGGAAATCACCAGTTGCAGCAAGGCACTGCACTGCCACCAGACTCAGCGCCACGGTTCTCAGAACCGCTAGTCTCACTGCGGCATTGCAGATCTTCCACTCTGCTTTCATCTCCATCCTTTAATAGTGCTGACAAACGCGCAGAATAACTCAGTTGCTATGGATTGTGCAGAAACAACCGGCAGGTTTGTGGCAAACTAGCGCCGTTAAAGATCCTCTCAACGTTTTTTTTCAGCACTCAACCAGATCCAGAGAACCATAAGTTGGAAGATTCCGAAGCCTACCGGGCAAAGAAGGCGTTCTTCAGTCGCCTGATAACTATTTATGGGCGTAAACCTGTACTGGAAGCACTGGAAGATGCAGACCTGAACCCATGGCGGCTGCATCTGGCAGATTCAAACCGACCTACAGGTATCATCGCAGACATCCTTGCACTTGCGGAGCGTCGTGGCACAGAAGTGCGCTACCACAGTCGTCAGGCGCTGGCGCGCATTTCCAGGAATGGTAAACAGGATCAGGGGGTCGCCCTTGATATCAGTGCACCCGGCTATCAGTCTCTGGATGATTTGCTGGCGCTCGCTGCCGCTGATGAACCACTGGAGCTGATTGCACTCGATAGTATTACCAATCCGCAGAACCTCGGCATGATCATCCGTTCTGTTGCAGCGTCCCCGGCGACAGGTCTGTTGCTTCCCAGACTGGGAACGGCCGGGATCGACCCTCTGGTGATCAAAGCCAGTGCCGGCACCGTTTTTAAAGCACGGATATTTCATTGTGAGACGCTCCTGCCAGCATTGCAGGAACTCAGGGCCAGAGGTTGTGAGATTATCGGTTTGTCCGGGGAAGCCAGCAGGCTGATCAGCCAGGTTCCCATGACAGGACGCAAGG
>JAGRIO010000037.1 GCA_020443225.1 Pseudomonadales bacterium | reverse complement strand
CTACGAAGCGACACGGGAGATCCGGCGCCGCGAGGATTTGGCCCGGCTGGCGGGTACTCCCATGCGCCGGATGCCCATTGTAGCCCTGACCGCCCATGCAGTCATTGGAGACCGTCAGAAGTGTCTTGATGCCGGTATGGATGACTATCTGGTTAAGCCGTTCAGCGAGGCTGAATTACGCAACTACATATCCAGACATTTGCAACAGTCACAGGTGTTGGTTGAGACCACTGTGTCAGCCGGATCGGCACCTGCACCAGTAGGGAAGCAGGAATCAGCCTTAGAAGTGCTGGATCTTTCCGTAATCAGCCAGATCAGACTGGTCGGTGCACGCAGTGGTAAGCCCTTATTCCACAGACTGTTGGGGGTATTTACCGACGACAGTCAACAGCGGCTGTCGGACCTGCAACGAGGGGTCGCAGAAACAGATCTGCAGCTGATTGCAGAAGTTGCTCACGCACTGAAATCTTCTGCCGCCAATATCGGGGCGGTCGCCCTGAGTGAGGAATGCCGGTTAATGGAAGCGAGTGCCAGAGAGGGGCGTACGGCGAACTATGAATCAATGCTGACTGAGATCGGCTGTCAGGTGCGGCTGGCAATAGAAGCCTTGCAGGATCTGGATCAGGCTGAATACGCAGTCACTTCGCCAGTAAAGGAAGGTCAGGTCAATGGCTGATTTACAACCCAGAATTCTGATCGCGGATGATGACCATATGACCCGGTTGTTGTCGACTGAATCACTGAGCGTAGAAGGTTTCAGGGTTCTCGAGGCAGCGGATGGCCAGCAAGCAGTTGACCTTCTCATCGCTAACCGTGATATCGATCTGATCATGCTTGACCTGCACATGCCGAGGCTGGATGGGTTTGAGGCATGCCGTAAAATCCGTCAGCTTAATCCATGGCTTCCGATACTGGTGGTGACTTCATCCGAGGATGCGGGTGCTGTGGACAAAATATACGAAGCCGGGGCGACTGATTTCATCATCAAACCGCTGCACTGGCCATCCTTACCCTATCGACTGCGTTACATGATCAAATCCGCAGAAATGAACCGGGAACTGATGGCGGTCGTTCAGGCGAGCCCAGCCAGAATTTTCAAGGTTCATGCCAGCGGAATGGTTACGCCTGTTCAGTCAATGCTCGGCAGGGCACCGATGTTCGGCAAGCGGCGTGAAGAATCAGCGCTCTTACAGCATATTCGTCCCCATGGATTTGCGCAGAATGATAATCCCGACCGCCGCCGGCAGTTCGAGTATGCTGACGAGGATTTTGAGCTGCAGGTAGAAGGTGAAGAGCGCAACTACAGGGCGACCTATGTATCGTTAGGTGTCGATGAGCAACTGGTATTTGTGGAAGACATTACCGAGCGTAAACGTTCCGAACAGGCGCTGATCTCTGCCCGTGATACCGCAGAGAAGGCCCTGCAGGCCCGTGGGCTGTTTCTGGCGAATATGAGCCACGAAATCCGTACGCCGATGAATGGCGTGATTGGTATGACCAGTCTGCTGGAAGCTACCCGGCTTGATCATGAGCAACGGGAGTTTGTGGAAACGATCCGCTCCAGTGGTACATCCCTGATCAGGATCATCAATGACATTCTGGATTATTCCAAGATGGACGCTGGCATGATTACGCTGGATGTCACCACCATGGATCTGGAGGAATGTCTCTTTGACGCCATCGATATGGTGCAACTGCTGGCGGAAGAAAAAGGCGTGGATATCTCACTCAGTTTCTCTGCCAGTGCGCCGGTAGTCATCGAAGCTGACGCAACAAGACTTCGGCAGATTCTGATTAATCTGTTGTCAAACGCGGTGAAATTTACCGATGCTGGCCGGATCAATATTCGAGTGACTACAGGTTCAGAAGTTGCCGATGGCGAGTCATGCCAGCTGGCATTTCAGGTCAGCGACACCGGGATCGGGATTCCTGCCGAACGGCTCAACCGGATATTTGATGCCTTTGAGCAGGCTGATCTTTCTACGACCCGGCGATATGGTGGCACGGGGCTCGGTCTCAGCATCTGCCGAAAACTGGTTGAACTGATGGGGGGTAATCTCTGCGTTGAAAGTCAGGAGGGGCAGGGATCGGTGTTCAGCTTTTCTGTCCTCACCCGGGTGATTCATCAGTACCGGCCCGGAAGACGGGCCAGAGGGCCGCTGGCCGGTAACCTGTCTGTGGTAACGACTGATGACTATATGCTGAAGCTGTTTGAGGGCTGTGCAGAGCGCTGGTCCATGACCCTGAATCATCTGACGCCGGCTCTGATCTCGCCATCACTTGAGGATTGCCTGCCGCTGATTGTCGATGATGACAGTCTTACTCCTGACCAACTGGCCAAGCTGGAGCAGCTGCCTCATCCACACAGTATTCTGTTGCTGAAGAAAAAATCACGTATTTACCACGGTCCGCTGCAGACAATGATCAAACCGGTGCGGGGAACCCGCTTGTTCGAGTGGTTGCATGGGAATCTGCACGTGGCACCGGCTGAAGAGGTAGCGGTCCTGGCCCGCCCCGATATCCGGGTGCTGCTGGCAGAAGATAACGAAGTGAACCAGCGTGTAGCTATGAAAATGCTACAGAAGCTTGGCTATGATGCAACCCTCGCCGCCGATGGTGAGGAGGTGCTGGCAGCGATGGATCATGCTTCGTTTGATGTGGTTCTGATGGATGTTCAGATGCCCAGGCTTGACGGACTGGCTGCTACCAGAATCATCAGAACCCGGGCCGACGGTCCGCAACCCTACATCATCGCAATGACTGCCAACGCCATGAAAGGCGACCGCGAACAATGCCTGGAAGCCGGGATGAACGATTTCATCTCCAAGCCGGTGACGATGGAATCACTGCGCCGGGGGCTGGAAGAGTTTCTTCATACACATTGAGTATCAGTCGTTCCTTCTGGGTTCCGGCTTTGGAATCAACGCGATGATTTTATCCATCAGGCGCGGGAAGGGCATGCTCTGAATCCAGACTGAACCGGTGCCACTCAGGGTCGCCAGTAACAGTCCCTCGCCACCAAACAGCATGCTTTTGAGGCCGCCAGCCAGCTGAATGTCATAATCTATACCCGGTGTGAAAGCGACCAGACAGCCGGTATCGATTCGCAGGGTCTCGTTGTGCAGTTCCTTTCTGATGACTGAGCCACCAGCGTGAATGAAGGCCTTGCCATCGCCTTTGAGGCTTTGCAGGATGAATCCCTCGCCGCCAAAGAAGCCGCTGCCAAGTCGCCGGCTGAAGGCAATATCAATCGCCGTTCCGCGGGCAGCCACAAGAAAGGCATCCCGTTGACAGATAATCTCGCCGCCTTCACCTGCCAGATCGACAGGAATCACGGAGCCCGGTATCGGTGCGGTAAAGGCCACCCGGCTTTTTCCACTACCTTCGTTGGTGAAGTGGGTCATAAAGACAGACTCACCCGTCACCATCCGTTTGCCTGCGGAAAACATTTTTCCCAGTAGCCCCTGGTCCGGATCAGAACCGTCTCCCATCTTTGTCTCAAAGCGGATGTCCTGCTCCATGTAGGCCATGGCGCCGGCCTCGGCAACGACAGATTCGCCCGGGTCGAGTTCGATCTCTACCATCTGAATATCATGACCAATGATTGTGTAGTCAACTTCGTGGCTGTTCATAGGGTACTCCTGAGTGATCTGCTGCCAGCTTAATCGATTCGGTCCCGGCAATGTAGTTCTGTACCGCTGTCTATACTTAGTTCAGGTACCTCACCTGCGATGAGTTATGGCGGAAGACTGGCGAGACAAATATCTGGAAGCGACGGAACTGTCAGAAAGACAGCGACGCATGTTCAGCCGGAAGGTCGACATGCTGACCCGGGGGCTGAAAGTGCTCAGTCAATTGTCGCAGGCTGCCGATGACAAGACCGATAAGCGTTTGCTGGCACTCAGAGGTATGCTGCGGCAGGACAGTCCGAAGAGTACCGATCTGGAAATGGCGGTGACAGCGCTCGAGAAGCAGTTGCCGGCGGCGCTGGCAGCCCGGCGCAAATGCAATGCCGTGCTACTCGCTGACGTCCGGGAAATGATCGCACAGCTCAGTAAGTTACCCGCTGTCAAGCCACCGGCTGAACACCAGGCCAGGCTGGCGCGGGATATCCGTAATCTCGATGCTGGTATCGCTGATGTGGCGGCGATCATTGCGCAACTGAAAACCCTGCAGCAGCTGTCATTGCAGCAGTTAGCCGGGCATCCTCCAGGCGCTTCAGCACCGGGCTTACTGGCCCGTATATTTGGCAGCCCACGTTCATCTGATAGCAATTCTGCAGACACGGAAAGAAGCGGTGGCGAAAGTACAGGTAGCGAAAGTATAGCTGGCGAAGCCGCTCCCGCCACACCGCCGGATCCGGCCGCGACCCCGGTAGAAATGGCGCAGTCAGCGTCAGGTGAACCTTCAGGTGCCGTCCCTCCCTCAGACAGCGCCCGAGACTGGATGCTGGAATCTACGGTGCGGAAAGCCCTGGCGATGCTGCTGGCACGTGTTCAGCCGCCGCCTGAAGTGCGGACCCATTATGAGGCTGCCAGCGCGCTACTGTCCCGTGATCTCAATGGTTTTGAGCTGGCCCCGGCGCTGGAGCATCTTTGTCAGGTGCTGATGGCTGCAATGGACCGTGATCAGGCAGAGATAGAACACTTTCTGAATCAGCTGAACGAACGTTTACAGCTGGCCTTTACCAGTATTACCAACAGTCAGGTGCTGGTGACAGCAGAATCTGAGGCGCGTACAAATCTGGGTATCCGCATGGAGGCACAACTGACAGCCTTCCGCAGTTCGGTTCAGGCTGCTTCAGGTATCGATGGTCTTAAGCTGAGTATTGAGAACAATCTGGAAGCCATTCTGGGCATTGTTACTGATCACCAGCGTGAAGGCGAGGCACGGTTTCAGCAAATGGATGCAGAAATGGCGGCTTTGACGGGCAGGCTGGAAGAAATGGAGAAGTTGAGCGAATCCCTTGCCGCCAGTCTTGAAGAGCAGCGTCAGCTGGCAGAAAGTGATGCCCTCACCGGGCTACCAAACCGCCAGGCGTATCAGCGCCGGTCGACCGAAGAGGCTGCCCGCTGGAAGCGTCATGGCGGCCCGCTTAGTATGGTCGTTTGCGATCTCGATCATTTTAAACAGGTGAACGATACTTTTGGACATGCCGCGGGTGATGATGTCCTTGTGGCCTCTGCGCGACAGTTTCGGCAGGGATTGCGGGAGAGTGACTTCGTTGCCCGCATAGGTGGTGAGGAATTCGTTGTACTGATGCCTGAAACCACGGCATCGCAGGCGGTTGAAGTGATGAATAAACTCCGTCTGCAATTTTCCGCACAGACTTTTTCAGCCGCCGGGCGAACCTTTTCAGTGACCATGTCTGCGGGTGTCAGTGAGTTCCGTGGCAGTGACACGGTAGAGTCAGTGTTTGCACGGGCTGACCGGGCGCTTTACCAGGCGAAGGGTAACGGTCGGAATCAGTGTCTGGTAATGCTGGAGGGAGGTGGTGAGGTGTCCGGGGACAATGGCAGCTGAGCTGCCATTGTAGTTTCAGAGTCTGACGGTCTATTTGCCTTTCCAGACGGGAGCGCGCTTTTCAATAAAGGCCAGTGGGCCTTCGCGGAAGTCTTCTGATTTCGCAATGCCTGCGAACTTCACATTGCCTGCCCGGAACAGATCTTCATCGGAGTCAGTAAAGGCATTTCTTGCGACCTGCATGCTGGCCTGAACCGCCAGCGGGGCATTGGCGGTGATGCGGTTGGCCAGCGCTCTGGCTTCATCCATTACCTTGTCAGCTGAGGTGACCTTGTTCACCATCCCCAGTTCGTAAGCGCGCTGAGCAGACACCGGATCACCAGTCATGATCATCTCCATGCCAACGGCGCGGCCAATGGCCCTGGGAAGTCGGAACAAACCACCGGCAGCAGCGATGAGCGAGCGTTTGACTTCGGGCAAACCAAAGACGGTTTCATGTGAGGCTACGATCAGGTCGCAGGAGAGGGATATCTCGCAGCCTCCAGCCACTGCGGTACCGGTGATGGCGGCAATCAGCGGTTTCGTGCGGTCGCGTTGTACTATGCCCCCAAAGCCGCCTTTTTTTGTCGACAGGGCGCCACCATTGCCGGCGTTAATTTCCTTCAGATCTGCGCCTGCGCAGAATACGGTTCCCTCCGCCGTCAGGATACCAACCCACAGATCGGGATCATTTTCAAATTCGTCGAGACAGGCTTCCATGGTCTGGGCCATTTCACCGTTGATGGCGTTGCGGGCTTCCGGTCGGTTCAGTGTGATGATGGCGATATGTCCGTCGCGTGTAAGTTCTACAGGCATTGGTTTTCTCCTGGATGAATTAAGGGGTCAGAAAATTTCCCGCTGAGTCTATCACTCCTGTCACGATGGATTCATCCGCAGTCGAATTCTGCATATTCATGGGGTAGTCTTGTGAGTCTGCAGTTAACTGGTGGTCGTCTCATACCGTTGTCGTGGCAGGCAGCCGCCAGCCGGTTAACCTGACAGGAAAGCGTTCACTGACAGCGGCATCCGTGAATCCGGGTTACTGCAGGAAAAGCAGGTTTCTGTTAATAAAAAGCACCGGAGAGCCCGGGAAGGATACAGTTATGATCAAACCCTATCTGGCGGAAGCCTTTAATCAGGTTCCTCATTCAGCGAATGAAATTCATGGTGATAAGGTCGCCAAAGACTACGGTTTTAAGGGTGGTCTGGTACCCGGGGTCACTGTTTCAGCCTACCTCTGTCAGCCAGCTGTGGAAGCCTGGGGAAAGGAATGGCTTGACCGTGGTCGCGCCCATGTTCAGGTGGTTTCGCCTTTGTATGATGGTGAGCAGTTTGAAGTGAAGATCAGTGAAGCCGGTGCTGATAGCTATCATGCCCAGCTGGTGCGCCCGGATGGCACGGTCAGTGCCCGAGCCGAAGTGACGATGGCTGTTGCCGCAGAACCCGCTCCTCAGTACCGTGGTGACGCAATCATGACCCGGGATTTCAAAGCGCCTCTGGCATTGCCGGAAAACATGGCGAAACTTCAGGCAGAGGGTTGTCTCGCCTGCAAGGCGCGCTGGAGTCGCGAGCATGATATGCACACTTACTTCCGCGATCAGGCAGCGATGCCTGAGCTGTTGAAAATCGATGGCCCCGCCTGGGCTAATGACGCCTTTATTCTGGGAACCTCCAACTGGATTCTGGCGGGCAATGCCTACATGAATCCCTGGGTTCATATGGAAACCACGCACCAGCATTACGAGGCAATTCCGCTCAATACCGATCTGGTCGCTGAGATGACCGTTGAAGATTGCTTTAACAAAAAGGGTCATGAATTCGTGGACGCAAAAGTTGCACTTTATGATCTGAACGATCACCGCTGCTATGCGGTGATAGATCTACGCGCTATCTATAAACTTCGTGGCCTGTAGGGGAAGGCGATATGCAGACGGATCTGAAAGTCGGGTTGTTGGGTGGTGGCAGCTGGGGCACAACAGTGGCAGCACTGGTCTCCAGAAATGCACAGGTCAAACTTTGGGCGCGTAACGCTGATACTGCAAGAGAGATCAATGAACAGCATACCAACGAGCGCTATCTGCCCGGTGCCAGGTTGCCATCACGGGTGGTGGCAACCAACGACATTGAGGAAGCAGTAGCTCCAAATGATGTCATCGTAATGGCTATCCCGTCGCAGAACTTCCGGGCTGTACTTGAAGAGGTGCGGCAGTATATCCGGCCCTGGGTGCCGGTGATCAGTCTTACCAAAGGGCTGGAACTCTCTACCCGCATGCGCATGACAGAGATCGTCAATGAAGTGTTGCCCGGGCATCCGGCAGGTGTGCTGACAGGACCAAATCTGGCGCGGGAAATCATGTCTGGATTTGCAGCTGCCAGTGTCATCGCCATGAACGATCAGATTGTGGTGCAGGAAATTCAGAAGATTTTTCACTCTGGTCTGTTCCGGGTTTATACCAACCACGATGTAGTGGGGTGCGAACTCGGAGGTGTTCTTAAGAACATTATTGCCATTGCTGCAGGTATGGGGGATGGTCAGGGTGCCGGGGAAAACACCCGTTCGGCGGTTATTACCCGGGGCCTGGCAGAGATGACCCGCCTTGGCGTTGCCATGGGCGGCGAACCGCAGACCTTTGCCGGTCTGGCGGGCATGGGTGATCTGGTGGCGACCTGTACCAGTCCCCAGAGCCGTAACCGACACGTTGGGGTCGAATTGGGGCAGGGCCTGACTCTGGATGAAATCGTCGACAAAATGTTTATGGTTGCGGAGGGTGCCAAGAGCGCTCCGGCGGTGATTGAGCTGGCTGACCACTATCAGGTTGAAATGCCGATCGCCCGCGAGGTTTATGATGTGCTTCGGGGTGAGAGTAACGCCCGGACGGCATTCCGCGGCTTGCTGCGTGCAGAGATCGGTGCCGAGTCGGAACCCGGCTGATCTCTGCGGCAGTTCAGGTGACCAGCGGCAAGGTAGGTAACCATGCCGCTGGTCTCAGGTGCGGGGGCTTTACTGAGGCCCCGTTGCCCGGTCAATGGCAGCATTGCCAAAGCCGACCATTTCGCCGTCAACGAATACGACCGGTGTGGTTTCGTCGCGTGTTGTGCGGCCGTCTTCTTTAACCCGGTGAGTCCTGTAATACAGTACGGTGAAGGATTCTCCATGGCGCTGGAATACATCGGTGAAATCCGGCTCGCCCAGCGCATCGCGCAGGCTTTGAATGGAAGCGCCGAGACTCATCTGCTCAATGGTAGATTTGTTCCTGCTCTGGGTATCGCGCCAGTCTCCATGGTCGGATTCCCAGTCATCGCCGTTGATGCTGATCACGCAGCCAGACAGCATTGTGCTGAGTGCCACAGGCAACAGAAGGTTTATCGCTTTCATAACAAAGTCCTTAAATATCGAAGGTGTTGAAACTGAATCTTATGATTTTGCCGGCGGTAGCATTGGTTCCGGTGGTGAGGGAACAGCAAGCACTGTGCCAGTAAGACAAAGATCATAATAATCAAAAAGATAGGCTGATAAGGTGGTTCGGAAGTGTCGTCACAGGTGTGAAAAATGCCAACCAGTGGCGAAATTTCCCGCAAGGTTGGAATCTGGGCAACGGCTGGGTTAACCTCCCCGCTCCTGAAGGTTTGAGCAAGCTGGCAGAAAGCGATGTTATTCCGGTTCATACAACTGATGATCTTATGGTCGCTGGCTCAGAGCGCCGCGTCCGAAGATCTTAAGCTTCCGCGCACCATGGGCTGGACAGCCTATAACCTTGGCACAACCGGTTACAATCAGGCCGTGGCCATCGGCAAGGTGCTGAAAGACCAGCATGGTGTGACCCTGCGGGTGATACCCGGCAAAAATGATGTGTCGCGACTACTACCGCTCAAGACCGGCAGGGTGCAGTTTTCTGCCAACGGAGTGGCAACTTACTTTGCTCAGGAAGGCGTCTTTCAGTTTGCCGACCGTAACTGGGGACCTATGCCCCTGCGGGTCGTCATGATGTCCAGCGGGCTCAGCAATCAGGCGGTTGCTGTCACCGCCCAGTCGGGAATCAAGTCCTTCGCGGAACTCCGTGGCAAGCGGGTTCCCTGGGTCCGGGGGGCGCCGGCCCTGAACATTTCTACCGAGGCTATGCTGGCCTGTGGCGGGCTGACCTGGAACGATGTCGAACGGATCGATTATCCCGGTTATGACGCCATGTGGAATGGCATGGTAGATGGACAGGTTGATGCCGCCTATGCCACCACAGTCTCCGGGCCCACCCGTAAGCTTGAAGCATCGCCACTGGGTATATACTGGCCGCCTGTCCCACACGCAGATGAAGCCTGTTGGGACCGACTACTGAAAGTGGCTCCGTACTTCACTCCTCATACAGCGACCCGCGGTGCCATGATCAGCGAAGCAAGCCCCCATGAAGGCGCAACCTATCCTTACCCTGTTCTGATCACCCTGGCAGATCAGTCTGCCGACATGGTGCATGATCTGTCCCGTGCGATTCATGAGGGTTACGACGATTTCCGCGACGCAGATCCCGGCGCTATTGGCTGGGCCATGAACCTGCAACAGTTTACCTGGGTCGTGCCCTGGCATGAGGGTTCAGTGGCGTACCTGAAGTCACTGAATTTGTGGACCGACCAGATGCAGGCTCACAACCAGCGACTCATTGCCCGTCAGCAGGTGCTGCTCAGTGCCTGGCAGGAACTGGCAACGCTGGACATAGACGATCCGGATGCGCTCAGCCAGGCCTGGGTACGACTGCGCACTGCAAGGCTTGATGCGGCAGGTTTTGATCCGGTGTGGCGAGATGAAGCTGCACTGGAATGAATCGTCATCGTGAACTGACAGGCTGGCTCGGGTGGGTCATGGTTGTGGCGTCAGTCCTGACCATCCTGCTGGCGCTGGATAACGTCCGTGCCTTTGGTGCGCCGCTGTTCGAAGGCCTTATTCAGCTGGAAACTCAATATTATTATGGGCTGATCACTCTGTTATTGCCCATGGCATTTCTCGTTTATAAACCTTCTGTTCGTTTCAGCTGGTTGCCACTGGATATACTGCTGGCGATCACTGCGGCAGGGGTGTTCGGCTGGCTGTATGTGAGTGCGGAAACCATACTGGACGAAGGTTGGGAATTCGGTGCGCCGGAAACAGCTGTCTGGATTTCCCTGGCTGCCTGGTTACTGGTGATGGAGGGGGTGAGGCGTACTGCGGGTATGTCGCTGTTTGTTCTCGTCCTGGTGTTTTCCTTCTATCCAATGATCGCCGATCAGATGCCGGCGATGATCTCAGGGATGTCCACTTCACTGGGAGACACTGCGGCTTATCATGTGATGAGCAGCGAAAGTATTATCGGCCTGCCGTTTCGTGCTTTTGCAGGACTGGTGATCGGCTTTCTGGTATTCGGAATTGCCCTTCAGCATACCGGTGGCGGCGACTTCTTCATCAGGCTTGCGTTTGGCATTCTCGGTGGCGTTCGTGGTGGCCCGGCGAAAGTTGCCATTCTCGCCAGTGGGTTGATGGGGTCCATGAGCGGCAGCGTCATTACCAATGTGCTCACGACCGGACAGTTGACGATTCCTGCCATGAAGCGCAGTGGTATCTCCCGTGAGGTGTCTGCCGGTATTGAGGCCTGCGCCTCTACGGGCGGTGTACTTTTACCGCCGATTATGGGTTCGACAGCCTTTGTCATGGCAACTTTTCTGGAGATTCCCTACTATCAGGTGGCGCTTGCAGCAGCCTTGCCGGCGCTGCTTTATTTTCTGGCACTGTTTATTCAGATTGATGCCTATGCTGCCCGCAATGATCTTAAGGGCCTGCCAGCGGAGGATATCCCCGGGGTGATCGACACCTTACGGTCTGGCTGGTACTACATGGGTGCGTTTATCGTGCTGACAGTCCTGTTGCTGGTGTTGCAGCGGGAAACGCTGGCTCCCTGGATTGCGACGCTGTGTCTGCTGATCCTGAATCAGTTTTCTGCTGAACATCGCTGGCAATTCAGCGACCTGCTGACCTTTATCCGTAGCTGTGGCGCGCTGATGACAGAGTTGCTGGTGATTCTGGCCGGGGTAGGCCTGATTGTCGGTGCGCTCTCTATGACTGGTCTGTCAGGCACGCTGGTTAATGAACTGCTGTTCCTTGCTGGTGGCTCCACTGGCATTCTGTTGCTGATGGGGGCTGCCACCAGCTTCGTCCTGGGTATAGGTATGACGGTCACTGCGGCCTATATTTTTCTCGCCATCGTGCTGGCACCGGCACTGGTGCAGGGTGGTCTGAACCCGCTATCGGTCCATCTGTTCATTCTGTACTGGGGTATGCTGTCATTTATCACGCCGCCTGTCGCCCTCGGCGCATTTGCTGCAGCCAGTATTGCTGATGCACATCCCATGCGGACCGGTATTGCTGCCATGGGACTTGGTGCCTGCACCTATTTCATCCCCTTCTTCTTCGTACTGGAACCTTCGCTCATACTGAATGGTCCGGGATCAGATTCGGTGCGTCATCTGGTGGAAGCCTGTGCTGGTATCTTTCTGATTGCAGGGGGCATTCAGGGATATATGCCCTGGCCTGGTAAGCTCGCAGGTGCGGATTTGTTACGGCCCTGTCTGTTAGTCGGTGGGCTGCTAATTGCCTTGCCGGGACTGGAATCGCTGGATATTGCCCTCTCAAACAACGATGCTCTGTTGCTTGGGTTAGCGATCATCCTGCTGGGTCTGGCGCTGCACGGGTTTCGTAGTTGGCGGCTATCTGCCAGTTTGTCATAATCCATGACAACGCTTTAAGACAATGTTTTAAGAGGTTGGTTGCTGTGCTGGAAAAAATCAGACTGCTGGGTTCACTACGTCAGGGGTTACTCGGGCTGGCAATATTCTTTATCCTCATACTCCCTTTTGCTGAACCCGTGTGGCATCCGAAGGATAACTGGGATCTGGTGATGGGGGGGATTGTACCCGCTGTCGCCCCCATTATTTTTGTCGTGATTATGTTTGATTGTCTGATGACGGTTGTTATGAAATCCGGAGCTGATGAAGTCAAACTGGCAAATCTGAATTTTATTCTCCGCTCAAACTTTATCGTCGCGTTCATTCTGCTGGTGTTATGGATACTGTCGTTTAACAAAGCACTGTTCGGTTAGTTCAGTGTGAGTGCTTCCAGGAAACCCTCTGGTCCGCTTTCGGGTATCAGAATCCTTGATCTTTCCCGGGTCGTTTCTGGCCCAATGGCGGCGGTTGTACTGGCGGACCAGGGCGCTGATGTTATCAAAATAGAGCCTCCTGGGTGGGGCGACGGTATCAGGTTTCTGGGTGCCAGCCGCAATGGCATTGGTGCGATGTTTGCCATGATTAACCGTAATAAACGCTCCCTCGGGGTCAATCTCAAGCATCCGGAAGGTGCGGCACTGGTGAGATTGCTGGCCAGGTCTGTGGATGTGGTGATGCAGAATTACCGGCCTGGCAAGATCGACAAGCTGGGTCTGGGTTATGAGCAACTGCGGACCGTTAACCCGGATCTGATTTATCTGTCCATTAATGGTATGGGCGAAGAAGGCCCGCTGGCTGACCAGAAAGTCTATGACTATGTGATTCAGGGTATGAGTGGTGCGACCGATGCGCAGGCTGAGCATGGGGGGCCGCCACGAATGGTCCGCAGTATTATTTACGATAAGGTCACTGCGCTGACTGCTGCCCAGGGTATCACGGCGGCCCTTCTGGCCCGTGAACGGGGGCAGGGTGGTCAGCATGTGCGACTGTCGATGCTGGATGCAGGTGTTTACTTCAACTGGCCTGACCTGATGTGGAATTACAGCTTCATCGGTGAGGATGTCCAGTATGCCGGTGAACTGGCGGACAGCTACGATATCAGTCAGACGAGTGATGGCGCGGTGGTTTCCCACTACCTTGGGGCAGACACAACGCCCTACACCACGGAACAACTGGTAGATATTCTGGCGGCCAACGATATTGCTGTGGGGCGAGCCAATCGGCGCTCGGAAGTCGCTGATGACCCGCAGGTTAAAGCCAGCGGTACGCTACAGAGAGTGGAGCATCCGCGGGCTGGCCCCATGCTACAACCACGCCCCCCCCTGCGGTTTGGCAACGGACCCTACGAACAGCAACGCCCCTCGCCGGAAGTTGGTGAGCATACGGTTGAGATTCTCGCAGAGCTGGGGCTGACAATGGATGACATGCGGGTGCTGGCCAGCCAGGGAATAATTGGCTGACCAGCGTGGGTGACTTGTGACGGTCCTACCTTGATCCCTGGCCATCATCGATCTTGATGACGGTGCCGGTAACACATTCCGAGGAAGGCGAAACCAGATACAGCAGCGTGCTGTCCATTTGCGCCGGCTGGCCGATCCGCTTACGCGGAAAGTGTGAGCTGAAGTCACCCATACGTTCCAGCATGCCATCGAGCATTTCTGATGAGAATGCGCCGGGTGCTATGCAGTTAACGTTGATATGACTGGCTGCCCATTCCACTGCCAGTGCCTCTGTCAGTCTTACCATGCCCGCCTTGGTGATGGAGTAAAGTGCCGCACCATTACCGCCATAATTGAATGCTGCTACTGAGGCAATGTTCACCATGCGTCCGGGCTTTTTCGCTGCAATCAGGCGTCGGGCGACTTCGCAACTCATAACAAACGGACCGCGCAGGTTGGTATCGAAAACGGTATCTATCAGCTCATTGGACATTTTGTGCGCACGCTGGGCATCCGGTACACCGGCATTGTTGACCAGAATGGTGACTGTCCCGAAATGATCCTCTGCCGCCTGCACAGCGCCAATTATGCTGTCATTGTCGGTCATATCCAGTTTGACAGCGAAAGCCTTGCCGCCGTTGCTGGTTATTTCTGTCACCAGTTCCTGTAGTCGCTCTTCCCGTCTGCCAGTGACGATAACGCTGGCACCGGCTGCTGCCAGAACCTGCGCGAAGCGACGGCCAAGACCTGACGTGGTGCCAGTGACCAGTGCCACCTCACCGCTCAGGTCGGTGGAAAAGTTGGGAAGTGGAAATTCACTCATAATTGCTCCGGTTAGTTAGTATTTGAATTCTTGTAAGCCAGTTCCAGATCGGCATTCAGCAACCCTTCCAGCGGAGAGTTCCCCAGGTTGATAGCTTCGCCGTGAATCTGTGCCTCAGCCAGACTCATGCCCTTATAGCGAACCAGCCAGGCGGTCCACAGGTAACTGGTGCGGCGACCGGAGCGGCAATGAAGCAGAACCTGACCATTGTACTGATCATAAAGGCGGTTGAAGGTCGCCAGTAGTTCCGGGGTATAGCTGTCATCTGATCCGAGCGGTAACTGGTAGAAATCGAGTCCTGCTTCGGCGCTCACCGCTTTCTCATCAAACGGGACTGTGTCGTGATCCGCATGTTCCCGGTCTGTACGCAGGGAAATCACGGCTTTGATGCCTGCTGCGGCAGCGGCTTTAAGCGCTGCTGCACTGGGTTGACCTCCGATCAGGGTGTTGTCGGTTTGGGTAATGATTCCTTCGTAACCCTGCAATGGCACGGCTACCGGCATGCTGAGTGACGATTCTGCGGTAGCCACGAGTGGCAGGCTTAGCAGCAGAAGGAGGAGACTGGTTTTCATAGATTAATCCTCGTAACAGAAGCCAGATTGTAAACATAAATCCACAGGATTGCCCGACCACCTGCAGTGAAGCCAGAAGGCGCAAGGTTTCCCGGATGAGCTACACTGAAAGAGGTTGGGTCGCAGGATTTACGGTAGGTCAGAGTCTATGAATTCAAGAGTACATTCGCTGACGAATGAACTGAAAAAACGCAGACGTCGGGATCTGATCTGGCTTTCAGGGCTGGTGATTGTCGCGATTGGGCTGACCGTCAATATTGAGGTTGTGGAAGGGCTGTACCAGTTCACCCGCAATCATGAAACCTGGGAACTGGATGAACTGTTCATGACCTTCATCTGGATCAGTATCGCGAGTTTCATTTTTATCATCAGGCGAGCTGCTGATACCGACCAGCTGAACAGGGAACTGGCTAACCTTGCATTCCGCGATGCGGTGACAGGCTTACCGAACAGGGAGATGGTGCACCACCGGCTGGGGCAACTCATCAGCCACGCCAGACGCAGTCACGAAATTTTCGGCGTGCTGCTGATCGATCTCGATAACTTTAAACTGGTGAATGACAATTACGGTCACAGTGTCGGAGACAAGCTTATCAGTAGTGTGGCGGACCGTATCGATGCCCAGCGACGCGATGAAGATACACTGGCGCGGATGGGTGGTGATGAATTTGTGGTGCTGCTGGAAGACCTGACGGGTCCGGAGCAGACTGTCGGCATTGTGCAGCGTTTTTTTCTGGCACTGAAACCTTCGCACCGTGTTGGCGATGCGGAAGTGTTCATTTCCAGTAGTATGGGAGTGGCATTCTACCCGCAGGATGGGAACACGGCGGAAGCCTTGCTTCGTGCTGCAGACGCAGCCATGTACCGGGCTAAGGATCAGGGTAAGAATCAGCTCAGCTTCTATTCGGAAGAGCTGGGTCAGAAACTGACGAAACGGCTTGAGATTGAACATGGGCTGCGGTCAGCCTTTCTCAATGATGAATTCTTTCTCGTATTTCAGCCAGAGATCGATGCGGCCAGTGGTCAGGTCATCGCGCTCGAAGCGCTGATCCGCTGGGACTACCGGGGTAAACTGGTTCCACCGGATCAGTTCATTCCAGTGGCGGAAGAAGTGGGCTTTATAGACGCCATAGGGGAATGGGTGCTACGCACAGCCTGTCGTCAGGGCAAACGCTGGGATGACGTCAAAATCGCGGTAAACGTTTCGCCCAATCAGCTTGCAGCACCTGATTTCGTTGCCAAGGTCCGGCGTATTCTGGAGGAAACGCAGTTTCCGGCTGAACGGCTTGAACTGGAAGTGACCGAAGGGGCGTTGATTCGGGACCCTGAGGGTACCCACGAAAAGATGATTGAGCTCCGGGCGCTGGGGATACACCTGGCTATCGATGATTTTGGAACCGGCTATTCTTCCCTGGAGCGTTTGCGCGAATACAAAATCGATAAGCTGAAAATCGATAGGAGTTTTGTTGCCTCTGCGCTTGAGGATGATCACAGTGGGGTGATCACCCGTGCCATTATTTCCCTGGCTGCCAATATGGGTATGAGTGCTGTGGCGGAAGGCGTGGAAACGGCAGACCAGGCGGAGTTTCTGCGCCGGTACGCCTGCGACACGCTGCAGGGGTACTTTTACAGCAAACCACTGGATGCCTCAGCCGTGTCGGGCTTTATTGCCTCCTGTCAGAAACCTGCTGATGACGGAAGCGGCCAGACAGCAGATAAAGAGATTTCGGGTGCAGAGGCCAGTGGTTAGACCCCTGTCTGCAGGTCACGGTGGATCAACTGTTGCGCAGGATCTTCGCAGCAAGGGAAGGTGACAGCCGCATCAACGCTGCCAGTAGTTTTACCTTGCCGACCCGGATTTCCTGCTGGTCACGCTTCAGCCCTTCGAGGACTTCACTGGCAACCTGATCTGCACTGATCGCGCCGTCCTGACGACCGGCAGTCATCTCGGTTGCCACTAAGGGTGGCATCACCTCAGTGACACTAACGCCATTGTTGGCATCTTCCATCTGATACCGGAGACCCTGGGAAAAGTTGTGGACGGCAGCCTTGGTTGCGCAATAAACAACAGCGTCGGCTTTTGGCGTGAAAGCCAGGCCTGACGACACATTGACGATCGCCGATGATTCGGAGCGGCTTAGAACCGGCAGAGCCCAGGCGCACAGCGCAATCAGTGAGGTGAGGTTGGTCTGGATTTCAGCCACAGCGCCGGCGACAGCAATGGGTGCGGCAGTGTCAGCAAAGCTCAGGTTATTCTGCATGCCGGCGTTGTTCACCAGCATGGTAAGGCCCCCCAGCATATCGCTGGCACGTTCTGGCAGAGCCTGAACCGCCTGCATATCGGCCAGGTCACAACTCAGGGTCAGCAACCCTGGTGTGCTGGCAGCCGCTGCCTGCAACTTTTGCTCATTTCTGGCACAAATCACAACTCTGGCACCGGTTTGCAGAAATGCGCTGGCGAGCGCCAGACCAATGCCACCGCTGCCGCCTGTAATCAGTATTTTTTGCTGGCTGAGGTTCATGACCGTTGCTTCCTCTTTCTGGTCTGTTGATGTTTATGAGATGCAGGATAACCGTTGAATGGTATGCACTGAAAGTGACCTGTCGCCGCCGGTTCTCAGAATTGGCTTGCCTTTTCCACGCTTCAGGTTAACGTCCGGTACAGGTCAATTCGGAGCAGTCTCATGTCTGTAGAAGTTAATGGTATCGCACATATTCAGCTGACGGTTTCAGATCCGGCGGCATGTTTGCCGTTCTGGGAGAAGCTCTGCCACTTTCTCGAAATGAAAACCCTGATTCGTGGCGAAGACGTTCTTTATTGTATCGGTAGCCGCACCGGTATTCTGGTGAGAGGCGCGCCTGCCGAAAATCAATCCTACCGCTTTAATCAGGATAATGCCGGGCTGCATCACTTCTGCTTTCGCGCGCGCTCTGCCAGCGATGTGGATGATATCTATGCGTTTGTCACGAAGGAGCTGGATGCCCGGATCATTCATGGTCCTGAAGACGGCTCCCGGTTTGCGCCTGGCTACTACTCCATAGTATTTGAAGACCCGGACGGTATACGGGTGGAATTCAACTATGTACCCGGGAAGGGACACTTTGATGAAGCCGGACGTCTGGGGGAAGAGGGTATCGGTCCGGCGAATCACTATGGTGAGGATGGACTGACGAACCGCTGAGCGAAGGTTTGTGGGATAGTAGTCAGACATACCCGTCAGACCTACCAGTCAGATCAGGCTGAAGTTTTCACCGGCTGATTCGGTTAAGATGACGGCTGAAAGACTGTCCCGGAATGCCTATGGAGCCCCTCACTCATCAGCAGATTCGCGAAATCTTCGCACAGGAACGTGAAAAACCGGTGATACCCAATCTTGCACCGGTAGACTGGGGAGTACTCGATTACTTCGGCTGGATACACCCGGCTGGCCACCGGGGCTATGTGGTGATGCCGCTGGCCAATGGGGAGTTACGTGGCGTGATACTGCGCAGAACCCAGTCCAGTCCGCGCCGGCCACGTTATGAGATGTGTTCCTGGTGTAATCATGTGCACCGCGCTAACGGCACGGCAATGTTCAGCGTGGTGGTCAGAGGCTCCGACGGCAGGAAGACTATTGGTAAC
>JAGRIO010000387.1 GCA_020443225.1 Pseudomonadales bacterium | reverse complement strand
GGATATGGATGGACGCAGGCATCTAGATGGGGTTAAGCGGTACGTAACTGAAGAGGGACTCAAATCAGTAAAGAACTCCGCAATTCCACCTAACTCTGTGATGGTGTCCTGTATTGGGTCGGATATGGGGAAGGTTTCTCTAAGCGTTCAGCACGGCGTGACCAATCAGCAAATCAACACAATCATCCCCAATGAAGAGATAGTCGATTTTTTGTACCTCTACTATTCTTTACTGCCCCGAAAGTCAGAACTGCAGATGCTTGCTTCTGGCGGGTCTGCACAACCGATCCTTAATAAGGGGCAATTTTCGCAACTTGAAGTAGTTATTCCATCGCTTAAGGATCAAAAAGCGATCGCCCACATCCTTGGCACCCTAGACGATAAGATCGAACTCAACCAAAAGATGAACCAAACCCTTGAGGAGATCGCCAAGACAATCTTCAAGTCATGGTTTGTGGACTTTGATCCTGTGCGAGCAAAGGCAGAGGGTCGCCCCACAGGTCTTCCTCCTGAAATCAGTGATCTGTTTCCTGATGAGTTGGTAGATTCGGAGATTGGGGAGATTCCGAAGGGGTGGAAACTTCAACCTCTAAGCGAGCAGATTAGGGTAAATCCAAAGTACACCCTCAAGAAAGGCACTGATGCATATTTCGTGGAGATGAAGTGCTTAAGCGAATCAACTTCATCAGTGAGTGAAGGGTATGAGCGTAGTTTTACTTCAGGCAGCAAATTCCAACGCTTCGATACCCTTTTTGCCCGAATCACTCCGTGTCTTGAGAATGGTAAAACCGGACTATTTCTGAATAAATCCGCATCAGATGTCTGCTGGGGTTCAACTGAATTCATAGTACTTTCACCTCAAGATGACCAGAGTCCACTATTTCCATATTGCTGGGCGAGAAGCGAGAATTTAAGAACCGCCGCCGTCTCAAGCATGACTGGTTCATCTGGGCGCCAGCGTGTTCCAAATGACTTCTTTGACAGTTATCAGGTTGCAAATCCTGATGCTCTAATTCACCAAACCTTTCGGAAAATCGCCGATCCAATAGTGAATCGGATTAATGTGTGTAATGAAGAAACGACTACGTTGTCCGAACTCAGAGACACACTCCTACCCAAACTCATCTCCGGTGAACTCCGCATCCCTGATGCAGAGAAATTCCTTGAAGAGGCGGGTATCTGATGGCATTGGTAACCGAAGACCAACTTGAACTGCAAAGTATCGAATGGTTCAAAGACCTTGGTTACCAATACGTTTGTGGTTACGACATTGCGGTTGATGGTGAGACACCAGAACGTACCGACTACCGGTCAGTAGTTCTGAAAGATCGACTTCTCTCTGCACTGACTCGCATCAACCCAGATATTCCACAGTCAGCGATAGACACCGCGCTGTCTCAACTGATGAACCCCAACATCCCTGCGCTGATGTCGTGTAATCGACAGGCGCATTCGTGGTTAACCAAAGGGGTGAATGTCACCTATCAGGAAGGTAACGAGACGGTTGGTAAGCAACTCAGGGTCATCGACTTTGAGAACCCTGAGAACAACGACTGGTTGGTGGTGAATCAGTTCACCATTCATGGTCAGAAGCAGAACCGCAGACCCGATGTGCTGGTGTTCGTGAACGGTCTTCCGCTATCAGTCATCGAACTCAAGAATGCAGCGGATGAGAACGCAGACATCTGGGCGGCCTACAACCAGTTACAGACCTACAAGAACGATATCCCAGACCTTTTTAACTACAACACCTGTCTTGTTATCTCAGATGGTATTTTTGCCCGCCTGGGCTCATTGTCTGCCAATGAAGAACGGTTCATGCGCTGGAGAACCATTGATGGGGTTGAGGTAGACCCACTGGGTCAGCATCGCGAACTGGAGACCCTGGTCAAGGGGCTGTTCAACAAAGCGATTTTCCTCAATTACCTGCGCTACTTCTGCCTGTTTGAAGATGACAAGACTGTCATCAAAAAAATTGCTGGTTACCACCAGTTCCATGCAGTTCAGGCAGCGGTAGAGAGCGTTGTGATCGCCTCCGGCGTCTCAGGCACAAAGAAAGGTGGTGTGGTATGGCACACGCAAGGGGCAGGTAAATCAATTGAAATGGCGTGCCTGGCGGGTCGCCTGATCGCTGAACCACGACTGGAGAATCCCACCTTAGTCATTGTGACCGACAGACAAGATCTCGATGGTCAGTTGTTCGGGGTTTTCGCGAATGCGGGCGAACTGTTAGGTGAAAGCCCAAAGCAAGCGAATTCCCGTGCAGAACTACGAGAACACCTGATGGACCGCCCTTCAGGTGGCATTATCTTCACCACCATACAGAAGTTCGGACTGGATGCGAATGAAGACAAGTTCCCCGTCCTGACTGAACGCCACAACATTGTGGTGATCGCCGATGAAGCACACAGAACCCAGTACGGGTTCAAAGCAAAGATCGACAGTGTAAGCGGTAACATCAAGTATGGTCTTGCCAAGTCACTGAGAGACGGTCTTCCCAACGCTACTTTCCTTGCCTTTACCGGAACACCCATCTCTCAGGATGACAGAGACACCCAGGCGGTCTTCGGTAACTATGTTTCCGTGTATGACATTCAGCAGGCCGTAGACGATGGTGCGACAGTGCCCATCTATTACGAGTCACGACTGGCGAAGATCAACCTCGATCAGTCTGCCCTTCCCTCAATTGATGAGCAGGTTGAAACCCTTCTCGATGATGAAACCGCAGATGAACGAGAGCGAGAAAAGGCCAAAAGTCAGTGGTCTGCGCTGGAAGCTATCGTCGGCACTGATGCCCGGCTTCAGGAAGTTGCAGAAGACTTGATCGATCACTACGAGACTCGCAGTAAAACCCAGCCTGGCAAAGCGATGATCGTCACCATGTCGCGGGATATTTGCGTTCGCCTGTATGACAAGATCATTGAAAGACGGCCTCAGTGGCACACCGATGACCACATGACCGGCGTGATCAAGGTCGTAATGACGGCATCCGCCTCAGACAAGGCTTATCTGCAACCCCATCACACCAGCAAAGCGCAGAAGAAAGACCTGGAGAAACGGTTCAAAGACCCGGACGACCCACTGAAAATCGTCATCGTCCGCGACATGTGGTTGACGGGTTTCGATGCACCCTGCCTTGCCACGATGTATATCGACAAACCTATGCAAGGTGCAAATCTTGCGCAAGCCATCGCCCGCGTGAACCGCGTGTTCAAAGACAAACCGGGCGGCCTGGTGGTTGACTACATTGGCATTGCCCCACAACTCAAAGAGGCGCTGGCGACTTATAGCGCGGCGAAAGGTAAGGGCAGACCCACTATCGACTCAAGTGAGGCGCTTAGAATCCTCAAGGAAAAGCTTCAGGTCGCACGGGATATGCTGCACCCGGTTGACTGGCATGAATTCAGAACCAGGGCACTGCTACT
>JAGRIO010000386.1 GCA_020443225.1 Pseudomonadales bacterium | reverse complement strand
CCCAAAGGCAAGAAGAAGGGTACTCAGGCTCCTGCCTGAACTTCTTCAACGGTCTGACCCAAGAACATAGTGAAGGGCTGATCCGGCAGGATCAGCCCTTCTTCTTGTTTGCGAAGATTGATTGTGGAGTCTCTGTGATTCCAGAGCGCTTTCTTCGCTGCAAGGTGTGTTTGCCGGAAAGGCCTTACATTAATCAGCGATAGAATGCGGAGTATTTAACAATGCCCAAAATGAAAACAGCCAGTGGTGCTGCCAAGCGGTTTAAGAAAACAGCGAACGGCTATAAGCATCGCCAATCCTTCAGAAATCACATCCTGACCAAGAAGAGCACCAAGCGGAAGCGTCATCTGCGCGCAATGAAGATCATTGCTGCATCTGATGCGCCACTGATCAAGCGTATGCTTGGCGACTGATCCAGGTCGTTATCAGGTTCCATTATTTAACTTGCGGATGAGCTCGCTGGCGTATCAGGCCAGTATCCGCGACTTGTTTTCAGGAGTAATTCAATGCCAAGAGTAAAACGTGGTGTCCAGGCGCATGCCCGGCACAAGAAAATTTTAAAGCAGGCCAAAGGTTATTACGGCGCACGTAGTCGTGTATTCCGGGTTGCCAAGCAGGCTGTAACCAAAGCCGGCCAGTACGCGTACCGTGACCGTAAGGTTAAAAAGCGTATGTTCCGCGCTCTGTGGATTCAGCGAATCAACGCTGCTGCCCGTGAGTGTGGTTTGTCATACAGCCGTATGATTGACGGTCTGAACAAAGCTGGCGTCGAGATTGATCGTCGGGTCCTGGCTGATCTGGCTGTCAATGAGAAAGAAGCTTTTGCTGCCCTGGCAGACAAGGCAAAAGCAGCGGTCGCTGCGGCGGCTGCCTGAGCGTTATTCAGCTCGATCTGAGTACGTTTCATTAACAGGCGAACCAGATAACCCTGGGATAGACAGACTCAATACCAGATCGTCGTTCAGGTAAACCACGGCAGTGGAATGATGCCTGAGCCGATGATCTGGTGGTCTTCAGGGTGTGGTGCGCGCCATTTCCTGCTAAATCTATCTATGCTACGCCTATGTCAGAATTACAACAGATCACGGAAGCTGCACTCGCTGCTGCAGAAAGTGCGCAGGATATGACCGCGCTCGATGCTATTCGGGTGCAGTACCTGGGTAAAAAGGGTGAGCTAACCGGATTGCTCAAGGGGTTAGGTAAACTGTCCCCCGAAGAGCGACCTGCTGCCGGTGCAGAAATTAATACCGCTAAAGAAGCTGTTCAGGAAGCGATTAACAATCGCAAAACTCTTCTGAATGACGCTGTCATTGCACAGAAGCTGGCATCAGAAACCATCGACGTTACGTTGCCAGGCCGTCACGGCGAAACGGGTGGTCTGCACCCGGTCACAATGGTGCTGCAAAGGATTGAGAATTTCTTCCGTTCCGTAGGCTATGACGTTGTTGAAGGGCCTGAGATCGAAGACGATTACCACAATTTCGAGGCACTGAATATTCCACAGCATCACCCGGCAAGGGCGATGCACGATACTTTCTACTTCAATCCTAACCTGTTACTGCGAACTCACACGTCGCCTGTGCAAGTCAGGACCATGGAGAACCGCAAGCCGCCATTCCGGATTATTTGTCCCGGACGGGTCTACCGGGTTGATTCTGATCTGACTCATACGCCCATGTTTCATCAGATTGAAGGACTTCTGATCGACAAGGAGTCCAGTTTTGCTGACCTCAAGGGCACAATCATCGAATTTCTTCAGGTGTTTTTTGAAAAAGATCTTGAGGTTCGGTTCCGGCCTTCCTATTTCCCCTTTACTGAACCGTCTGCGGAAGTTGATGTGCAGTGCGTACATTGTGTGGGTAAGGGGTGTCGTGTGTGTAGTAATACGGGTTGGCTGGAGGTGATGGGGTCGGGCATGGTGCATCCAAGGGTGCTGGAGATGTCGGGCATTGACCCCGAGGAGTATTCAGGCTTCGCCTTTGGTATGGGGCCAGACCGGTTGGCAATGTTGCGCTACGGCGTGGATGACTTACGCCTGTATTTTGAGAATGATCTGCGATTCCTCAAGCAGTTCAGATAATCAGGAGTCCCGATGAAATTCAGTGAACACTGGTTAAGAGAATATGTTAATCCTGCTCTGACCACTCAGGAACTCGTTGATCAGTTGACGATGGCTGGTCTTGAAGTCGATGGTTATGAGCCAGTTGCAGGTGATTTTGACGGTGTCGTAGTCGCGGAAGTCCTGGAAACTTCAGCTCACCCCGACGCCGATAAGTTAAAAGTCTGCCGTGTAAATACCGGCGAGGAAGAAGTGCAAATCGTCTGCGGTGCGCCGAACGTTCGTGCCGGAATGAAAGTGCCGTTGGCGAAAATTGGTGCCCGGCTGGACGACTTCAAAATCAAGAAAGCGAAACTACGTGGCGTCGAGTCATTCGGTATGCTCTGCTCGGAACGTGAGTTGGGAATTAGTGATAACCACGAAGGTTTGATGGAACTCGCAGAAGATGCGCAGGTTGGAACCAACGTGCGGGACTTCCTGTCGTTGAATGACGCGATTATTGACCTGGACCTGACGCCAAACCGGAGTGATTGCCTCGGTATTCTGGGGCTTGCAAGAGAAACCGGGGTTATCAACGGTCTGGACGCGGCGAATCTGGAAATTACCCCGGTACCGGCGACCATCCAGGATACATTGCCTGTCGCTCTCGATGCTGGCGCCTCCTGCTCACGATTTGTCGGGCGCGTGGTACGTGGCATCAACCTGAATGCTCAAACTCCGTTATGGATGAAAGAGAAGTTGCGTCGTTGTGACGTGCGTAGTATCGATCCGGTTGTTGATATCACGAACTATGTGATGCTGGAGCTTGGCCAGCCCATGCATGCTTATGATTATGCAAAATTGTCTGGCGGCATCAGAGTTCGCCAGTCAAAAGCAGGTGAAAAAGTTGTCTTGCTGGATGAGGCTGAAGTCACGCTCAACGATGAAACCCTTTTAATCACTGACGAGTCCGGACCGATCGGTATGGCTGGCATCATGGGTGGACTGTCGACAGCGGTTTCTGCTGAAACAAAAGATATCTACTTTGAAGCAGCATTCTTCTCGCCAACAGCAATTGCTGGTCGTTCCAGATCCTACGGCATGAATACAGACGCTTCTCATCGCTTTGAGCGGGGCGTTGACTGGGCAGGTCAGGTTCGTGCAATGGAGCGTGCTACTCAGTTGTTGCTTGAGATTGCCGGTGGTGAAGCAGGTCCGGTAGTCGAAACAGTGCTTGAAGATCAGCTGCCAGTAAGGCCGGTGATTAACCTTCGGGTCGGCCGGGTAAGACGCTTGTTGGGCGTAGAGATTGATGATGCCTCAATCGATGACATGCTCGTGCGGCTGAGCTTTCCATTCATAAAGAGTACTGATGACGGAGAAACCTGCTGGGAAGTGA
>JAGRIO010000385.1 GCA_020443225.1 Pseudomonadales bacterium | reverse complement strand
CCTCTGTTTTTGTTCACTGTCGTCGTGGATTCAGTGTTTATTCTACTGAAAATCCCACGAGACTTTCATGCCGATGCTTCTGGGGCGGTTAGTGGTGATCCGTTCCCGGAAGTCCTGCTTGTTGATGTGCAGTTCTGCACGCTCGTCCGTCAGGTTATCGATGAACAATTCAACACTCCAGCCATCCTGTCGGTAGCCCAGAGTCGCATCAAGAATCGCATAGGCATCCTGCTTCTGGCGCGGGTCAGTGACCGGAATGTCCACCAGTGAGTTGAAGCTTTCGCTGGCGTACTTGCCACCCAGCTGCCAGTGCGCGTGGCCCTTGCCGATATCCCACTCATAACGTGCTCTGGCGGTTAACTGCAGGTCTGGCGTCAGTGGTAGCTCACTACCAGCGTCCGCAACCACGAAGTCAAACGTAGGATTAACACTGGTCAATTCGGTGTCGTTGTAAGAGAAACCGGCGAACAGCATCAGGTTTTCTGTCGCTGAAAAGATCAGATCACCCTCGATTCCACGAATTTCCGCATCGCCACCATTGTCGACGATGGTGAAGATAGAAATGTTCTGCGAGTCAAAGTGGGAAACCTGAATGTTGTCCCAGTTGATGGCATAGATCGAGCCGTTAAAGCGCAGCAATCCATCCATCAGTGTCGCTTTCCAGCCCAGCTCCATATTGGTGACTTCGTCGGTTTCGTAGATAACCGGAATGAAATAGTCCGGGAAGCCACCAGGACCATCATTGCCTCTGGCGGGAACACCGGCGGAAGTCGCCTGTCCGCGGGCGGCAGCCCGGTTGAAACCAGGTGGGCGATAGCCTTCGGAGTAGGTCGCAAAGACCAGGAAGTCATCGGTATCGTAGCTGAGGGTAACCTTGGTAATCACGTCATCAACGGACAATGGCTGGAAGTCGCCAAGGTTGCGGGCATAGTCCCGCCCGCCGGTCACATTTGGTGCCAGAGTGACGCCTGGCTCTCCGGCCAGATTAGGTACAGGCCGGTTGCCGTAGCGGAAGGCCGCAAAGCCTTCAAAGCCGACTTCCAGATCGTAGTAGCGAGCACCCAATGTTGCCGTCAAGTGATCGGTAAGTCTGACAGCCAGTTCACCGAAGACCGCAATCTGCTCTTCCGGCCGGGTAATATCGTTGGTGAACTGGGTTCGAGGGCCGCGGACATTCAGGTCGTTTGCCGTACCAGGATTGACCTGCGAAGGATCAACCGGGGCCCAGCCCTGGCCACCATAGTTAAAGTTGCCGGTATGCCGGGTTTCGAAATCATCGTAGAACACGCCAGTTGTGAAACCGAACATGTCGTTCAGATCACCACTCAGGCGTAATTCGTGGGTCCAGCGCTCGTTTTCGTTGTCAACTGTAAAGAAGCTGTCAGCTGCAGTACATTCGACAACTCCAGAGTCGCCAGACAAGGTTGGGTCGAAGGTGTAGCCAACACCGCCACCGCCGTGGTAGCCCGGCGTATTGTATTCACACAGATAGCCCGGGATGTAACCACCAATATTGGCATAGGCGCTGTAGTCAACAACCTGATCCACTTCACGCTTCAGATAGGCGCCGGTATAAATCAGCTCCAGTTCACCCACCCGGCCTTCCAGCGTCCAGCTGGTCTGGCCGAATTCATCCTGTAGCCGGTCTGGTGCAAAACGCTCGACCTCCAGATCGCCCACTGCCGGGTCGTAGTCAAAGACACCGTCGGCTTCCAGCGTCTGCTGATGATGTGAGAGCAGCAGGGTCCAGTCAGCATTGATATCGTATTTAAAACCGACCCGGAAACCCTGATAGGACGCATCATTGAAATCTTCTTCTACCAGACTGTCATTGTTCACGGTGGTATATTCGACCGGGTAAACCTGACCCGGTACCGCGAAGGTACCATCGGCAAATTCATGGGCGGTGGGGCTGCCACCGGCCGGCGTAAAAACGATGCCACTGGCAGAAGGCAAGCCAGGATTGAGGGATGGGTCCGGGGTGAATGTACCGCGTACATTGTCGATATAACCGCCCTGGTTATCAGAGAACAGCGCAATACGTACGGCAGCGCGGTCGTCCAGCACAGGTATATTCACCATGGCCTCAAGTCCGGTGCTCATGTCACCGTCCTTGGTAAATGAGCTGGAAGCTGAAACACTGGCATCAAACATACCAATACGTGGTTTGTTGGTGATCAGTCTGACGGTACCAGCCTGTGAGCTGGCGCCGTAGAGCGTACCCTGTGGACCAGGCAGCACTTCGATGCGCTCGATATCTGTGACGTAGACGTCCAGGTTTCTGCCGCCCGCTGTCACCGGTTGTTCATCCAGATACAACGCCACGTTGGGGGCTGATCCCTGAGCTTCCGCAACGGAGATGTTAATGGCGTCGACAGCAGCGCCGCGGATATAGATTTCATTCTGGCCAGGGCCACGGCCACCGGCGTTTACGTTAGGCAGTAACTTAATATAGTCATCAAAACTGGTGACTCGCTGCTCTTTGATGCCCCGGCTGGTCATAGCCTGAACAGATATCGGTGCATTTTGCAGTGGTACGGCTTTCTTGGTCGCAGTGACCACGATTTCTTCCATCTCTGCCAGTGCTGGCGATGCCGCTGCTACAGATGACAGGACGCCAAGAATGGCAGAATTAAGCTTAGTGCGCCGCAAGCGCCTTGGCTCATTCATGAGATCTCCCCCGGGAGTTGGTAAGTTAAATAGAAAAGAAAAATATTTTTACTGTTAAGAACAAATAATTTTATCGTTGATTGCACCGGGGGGCAAATTAGCGCTGTGAATGGGGGGCTATATCAGCGCACTACAAAGATGGAAAGGTCGCTGTGGGTAGCGAGATAGCTACTGTTGGAACCAAAGATGTAGTCCCGGAAACCTGGCAGATGAGATGCCATGACGACCAGATCAGCACCGATGTCGTGAAAGGTCCTGTCCAGAACATCATCAAGATCACTTGCAGGATCGTTACTGATAACGACGTGGCACTGACAGGGGATGCTATAACTGGCTGTCAGTTGCTCGCCAAACCGGTTCAATTTGGCGGTATATTCCTTTGGATTGTGCGCAACCTCGCCGGGTGCCGGACTGGTGACCGAGACGAGATGTAAGCTGGCGTCGTAGAGTCTCACCAGATCAGTGGCGATCTTAAGCGCCCGGGAAAGCTTGTCCTGATGGGCAAGGTCGACGGGTACCACGATGGTCTTGTACATGCGGGCTCCTCAGTCCTGTTCTGGTTGCAACGCGTTTTCACTGGTACCGGGATAGTCAGTTGCCGAGTCATCCAGCAGCTTTTTCTCCATCGACAAACCCCGGTACAGGCCTACGATCATGAGTAACATGACCAGACCGAAGGGAAAGCCTGTTGCCAGTGCCAGGGCCTGTAGTGAAGCCAGTCCCCCGCCCAGCAGCAGTGCAACACCCAGCAGACCGAGAAAAACGCACCAGAAAACCCGCTGAAACAAGGGCGTG
>JAGRIO010000384.1 GCA_020443225.1 Pseudomonadales bacterium | reverse complement strand
CAGAGACGTTTGCGTCTCTTCGACCACGTTGTGGTCTGCAGAGACGTTGGTCGGGATGGCGAGATTTGAACTCACGACCCCTGCCTCCCGAAGACAGTGCTCTACCAGGCTGAGCTACACCCCGAACCATGCGTCAACCGGAACGCCGGTCAACGCGAGGCGCATTGTATAAATTAAGATGGCTGAAAGGAACCTCAGTAGTTCCTTTCTACGGCAAATTTTGCCAGCGAAATCATTGCGTCCCGGAACTTCGAATGAGGCAGGGTTTCAATTGCCGAGATAGCCCGTTCTACTTCTTTAGCGGCCATATCAATTGTGTACTGCAGGCCGCCAGTCTCGCGGACAATGATCATTAACTGGTCCATATCGGAAAGCTCACCCTGCAGGATGGCGTTACTGATGAATTCGCGCTGATCGGCGTTGCCGTTACGCATCGCAACGATCAGTGGCAGGGTCATTTTGCCCTCTGCGAAGTCATCGCCCACATTCTTACCCAGATCAGCGGTCGTGCCTTCATAGTCCAGAATGTCGTCAATCAGCTGAAACGCCAGACCCAGATGTAGTCCGTAAGCTTGCAGGGCTTCCTCATCTTTGAGGGGGGCGCCAGCAAGCACTGCGCCGGAATGGGACGCTGCCTCGAACAACATGGCGGTCTTGCGGGAAATTACTTCCATGTAGCTGGATTCAGAGGTTTCCGGGTTGCGGATATTCCCCAGTTGCTGAACTTCACCCTCGGCGATGGTATTGGTGGCTTTAGAGAGAATCTCCATCACCCTCATATTGCCAATTTCCACCATCATCTCGAATGCCCGGGAATGCAGGAAATCACCGACCAGCACGCTTTGTGGGTTGCCCCATTCAGCATTCACAGTCTTGCGGCCGCGGCGCAGGTCAGACTCATCGACCACGTCATCATGCAACAGCATCGCGGTGTGCAGGAACTCAATGACTGCAGCCAGATTGACGTGCAGGTCATGGGTATAGCCGCAGGATTTCGCCGCCAGCAGAACCAGCAGCGGTCGCAGGCGTTTGCCGCCAGCTTCCACAATATAACCAGCGATTTCTTCCACCAGTGGGACTCGCGATGTCAGGCTGTCGTTTATGAGCTGGTCAACCGAGGAAAAGTCTTCCCGGACCACAGCATAGAAGGGGTATTTCATAAGATCCCAATGGGTGGCGTAACGCTTGAACCCCGAAAATAGTGGGGTTCCCAGACCGGAAATGCTAGGGTTGGGTCCCGGCAGTGTCAAGGCAGTAAATGCCCGAAATTTCCCTGCCTGACGACTTGATTGGATTAGCTGCTTCCCGTAGAATTGCGCACCCTGATTCGGGACCAAATGGTTCTTCGGAGCGTTATTGCCTGAACAGAGCTGGAATTCAGGTCCGATTTTCAAATTGATAGAGTGAATTGACATGTACGCTGTAATTAAGAGTGGCGGCAAACAGCATCGCGTAGAGCCCGGTGAAGTACTGCGGCTGGAAAAACTGAACGCTGAAGCTGGTGATACCGTAAATTTTGAAGAAGTCATGCTGATCGGCGACGATGCCAATGTGAAGATTGGTGAGCCTCTCGTAGAAGGCGGTAAGGTAACAGCCGAAGTAGTTGGCCATGGTCGTGGTAAGAAAGTGACCATTATCAAGATGCGTCGACGCAAGCACTACAGAAGACAAGGTGGTCACCGTCAGTGGTTCACTGAAGTCAAAATCAAAGATATCGTTGGGGGTTAAGAGAAATGGCTCATAAAAAAGCAGGTGGTAGTACTCGTAACGGTCGCGATTCGGAATCCAAACGACTGGGTGTGAAAATCTTTGGCGGTCAGGCCGCAGAGCCTGGCAATATTCTGGTTCGTCAGCGTGGCACCAGGTTCCACCCTGGTGTGAATGTAGGTCTGGGTAAGGACCACACACTGTTTGCCAAGGCAGAAGGTGTAGTGACTTTCACCACCAAGGGCCCCAAGCAGCGCAAGTATGTCAATGTGGTGGCAGCTGAGGCTTAAGCAGCATCGGTTTTGTATGAAGAAGCCCTGTCATCGACGGGGCTTTTTTTTGGCCGTTCGAGAGCATAGCGATGAAATTCGTAGACGAAGCAAGTATCAGAGTAGAAGCCGGTAAGGGTGGCAATGGCTGCCTGAGTTTCCGTCGTGAAAAATTTATTGAGAAAGGCGGGCCCGACGGTGGCGACGGTGGCGATGGTGGTTCTGTGTACCTGGTGGGTGATGCCTCGCTCAACACGCTCGTTGATTTTCGCTTCCAGCCCCGTTATCGCGCCCAGAAGGGCGAACATGGCAAAGGTTCCGAGCGCAAGGGTGCCAAGGGTGCTGATATCTTTCTGCGCGTGCCGCTGGGTACCAGTGTCTTTGACGATGATAGCAATGAATATCTGGGTGACGTCAGTGCAGCGGAAGAGTCCATGCTGGTGGCCCAGGGTGGCTTTCATGGCCTTGGCAATACCCGGTTTAAATCCAGCACCAACCGGGCCCCAAGACAGACCACGCCGGGTTCAGACGGGGAAATCAGGAATCTGCGGCTGGAACTTCGTCTGATCGCAGACATCGGCTTGCTGGGCTTGCCCAATGCGGGTAAATCCACCCTGATCAGCACCGTCTCTGCAGCACGGCCTAAGATTGCTGATTATCCCTTTACAACACTGGTGCCCAACCTGGGAGTGGTCAGGGTGGGTGATGATGAAAGCTTTGTGATTGCCGATATCCCCGGTCTGATTGAAGGTGCAGCCGAAGGCGCGGGTCTGGGTGTGCAGTTCCTGAAACATCTGGCCAGAACCCGGCTGCTTCTGCACCTGGTTGACATCGCGCCGGTCGATCAGTCTGATCCGGCAGAAAATTTCCGCACTATTGAGGCTGAGCTGGCCCGCTATAGCGAAGGCATCGCCAGCAAACCACGTTGGCTGGTGTTTACCAAAATCGATGCGCTCCCCGAAGACGAGCGTAATGAGCGGGTGGATGCGGTGTTAAAAGAAATTAACCCGGATTGTCCTGTCTACCAGATATCGTCTGTCAGCCGTATTGGTACTGCCGATCTTATGCATCATATTCAGCAGTATCTGAGTGAGCTGAGGGAGCTGGAGGCACAGGATGAAGAATTTCAGCTGGCTCGCGCAGATGAAGAAACCCGTATCGTCACGGAAACCCATCAGTACTCGCTAAACCGGCGTGCGCAGCGCAGAGCCGAGCGCTTGCTGGCAAAGGCCAGGGAAGCTGACGACGATGATGATTTCGATGTCAAAGTGCATTACGAACCCTGAGATGCCAGCGTGAAAACAGGCTTTAAGCCAGGGACTACCTGGGTAGTAAAAGTGGGCAGCTCTTTGCTGACGGCAGATGGTGCCGGACTTGACGTGGCACTGATCAGCAAGTGGGTAGACGACATTGTGCTGGCGAAAACCGCTGGGGTACAGGTGGTCCTGGTATCTTCCGGCGCGGTGGCTGAGGGTATGAAACGGCTCGGTATGAAGCGTCGCCCG